>CAYPAM010000135.1:0-4893 GCA_964408715.1 uncultured Lachnobacterium sp. | reverse complement strand
CAGCACTGTCCATTCAATCGAGAAGTTTTCGTACACTAAAGTATCAAAATCTGCTTCTCTATTATTTACCAGAATACCCCTGTCCATGTCAACCTCTACATCCATAAATTCTGCAACCTGCCCTACGGTATAGAAGTTTCTCGTCTCAATGACATCGCCTTCCTGAATCTGGTATGAGCCAGGCTCTAAGCTTCCGTTGACCTGAACGAATTTTGGACAGGTAACCATTTTGCCATTTACCACAAAAGCAACCGTAGAATTGCTATATTCCTCTAACTGTGACACGGTATATACTGCATCCGCTCCCATAGTGGATGGCTCAATGATAATCTCACAGTTTGGTTCGAGCGGTGTGTTGATATTCGCTGGTCTGCCATTCATCGTAACCACGGCTGCTTCGCCCGCCTCGCCACGCGCAATACGAGCCGCACCATTGATGGTAAAATTAATTGCAGTACCGCGTTTTGGGAAAATCTGCTCATTCGGGAAGCCTGCTGCCATAGCGGCATCCACGATGGTCAGATGGTTATTGTCATACAACTTCAAACGCTCCCCATTGAAACGAACCATGATAAAGTTATTCTTCTGCTCATAGTAATTCATGCAGATACCGATTGGAGTAACCAGAAGTGGGTCCTTGCGTATATCTGCCTGCTGGAAGATTACTTCCTTTAATACCTCTTCGCCACGTAACGCAACGCGCTCGTTTGGCAAATCCAGATGCTGTGCCAGCATCTCGGTAAAGCCATGGATTTTACCACCGCCACCTACTACGAAACAGGCACTTACGGACTTGTTTCCATTCAATTCCTTAATCTTTGCGGCAACCTCAGATGTAATCTTATCCACGGTAGGCGCAACCAGCTCCCATAGCTGGGCAGAAGGAATCGTGTGTGGAATGCTCATGATATCCTCATATGTAATCTCGTCCATGAAGGTCGAATCCAGCTTCATTGCCTCCGCAGTCTTAAAATCCACCAGATAATGCTGTACAATCACCTCTGTCAGCTCGTCGCCCGCATATGGAATCATACCATACGCGATGATACTTCCGTCCCTTGTAATAGAAATATCGCTTGTTCCAGCTCCCACATCGACCAATGCGATATTTAACATACGGAAGGTCTCCGGAATCGCTACATTGATAGCAGCGATAGGCTCGAGGGTCATATTGGCAACAGACAGGCCCGCCTGTCCAACCGCAGAATACAAGCCGTCCACAACGTCTTCCGGAAGGAAGGTTACGATGATATCACAGGCAATCTTATTCGCCTTATGACCTTCCAAGCTAATGAAAAGTTCGTCGTTGAGATAGTATTTTACAACCGAATATCCCACGCAATAGAATTTATAGCGGGTATCGTTTTTCTCCTTCAATTCATCCTGTGCCTTTTCCACACCAAGTAAATGTAGCGTATGGATATCCTCACCCGGAACAACGGTCTCTTCCGGATATTCCAGCTCCACATGTGTGGTCACAGTTTTTAACACACGACCAGCGGCAGCAATACATACTTCCGAGAGTGCTCCGCCTGTCTGCTTTTCCAATTCTTCCTTTACCTGGTTAATTGTACGCGCTACACGACCAATATCATGAATCTGTCCGTCTAGCATGGCTCTTGTCTCATGCTCCTTGATATACTGTGCAATCACGGTAAATTTCTCGTCTTCTGTGCGGTATCCTACGGTACCAACTATATTTCTTGTACCAATATCAAGACCAAATACATTACTCATCGCCTTTTCTCCTTAAAGCCTTTTCTATCTGCTCGAAGGTCGCTTCCAGATTCCCATTGTTATCAATGGTGACCTGTGTCGCCCTTCGAAATTCCTCTTCTTTCAACTGACTTTTGAAAATCTGCTCGATTTTCACATCGGAATAACCTCTAGCTTCCTTCAAACGCATGCGCCTGTTTGCCTCGCTGGTATAAATATACCAAAGTTCGTCGCAAAGTTCATCATATTTTTCTTCGATTAAAAGCGCCGCTTCAAGCACCAGTAACTCCAGCGTTCCTGTCGCAAGCTCCTTTTCATACTGCCGGCGGACATATTCCTTCACCGCCGGATGCACAATCGCATTCATCGCCTCACGTTTTCCTGCATCTGAAAAAATCACTGCCGCAAGCTTGCCTCGGTCGAAGCTTCGTTGCCTCTGTTCCTGCGCCACCTCAGTAGTGGACATTTCCATCGGCAGCTCTTCCATAAAGATGTCCTCCTTGGCAAAACGCTCTACAATCCTCTGATAGCACTCTGTTCCCGGCTGCATCAGCTCGTGTGCAATCTCATCCGCGAGCATCACTCTCGTATTCGGTTTTCCGGCTAAATAGGCTAGGATGGCTGACTTTCCAGCCCCTACACCTCCTGTTATTCCGATAAATCTCATCTTGCTCCAGTCCCAAACTGCCAAAAGTCTTGTGCAGTTTGTTTCAATTTCTAATGTGCATCATACCAATTGTATCCCCAAGCAGTTCCAACCTCAAGAGATACCTTAAGTTCTGCTGCCTTGTGCATCTCCTCTTCCAGAAGCGCAATTACGGCATCCTTTTCGGATTCCTTCGCCTCAATCAGCAGTTCGTCGTGCACCTGTAAAATCAATCGTGACGCATAGCCCTCTTTGATTAAGCGGTCATGCACACGAAGCATTGCAATCTTGATAATATCTGCAGCCGTTCCCTGAATTGGTGCATTCATCGCCACACGCTCGCCAAACTGTCTTTGCATGAAGTTGCTGGATGAAAGCTCTGGAATTGGACGAATGCGACCATATATCGTCGAGGTCTTACCTGTTTCCTTCGCTTCTGCAACTGTATGATCAATGAATTCCTTAATCTTAGGATAGGTAGCAAAATAACGGTCGATATATTCCTGTGCCTCTTTTTTGCTAACTTTTATGTCCTGGCTTAACCCAAAGGCGCTGATTCCATACACAATACCAAAGTTCACTGCCTTCGCATTGCGACGAAGCTCTGGTGTCACCTCTTCAAGCGGCACATTGAATACCTGTGAAGCGGTCGTACTGTGGATATCCTGTCCGCTGTTATAGGCTTCGATTAATTTCTCATCTCCCGACATATGTGCCAGAATGCGAAGCTCTATCTGTGAATAATCGGAATCCACAAATACATTGCCAGGCATTGGATGAAATACCTTACGAATCAGTCGACCAAGTTCAATTCGAATTGGAATATTCTGCAGGTTTGGCTCGGTACTGCTCAATCGTCCGGTTGCCGTAATCGTCTGATTGAAGCTGGTATGAATCTTGCCACTTTCGTCGATAAAGTTCGCCAATCCATCTGCATAGGTGGATTTTAGCTTGGTCAACTGGCGGTATTCCAAAATATCTGCAACGATTGGATATTCTCCTGCCAGCCCTTCTAGCACATCCGCAGAGGTAGAATAGCCGGTTTTCGTCTTCTTTCCATTCGGAAGTCCGAGCTTTTCAAACAGTATTACGCCAAGCTGCTTTGGAGAGTTAATATTAAATGCCTCCCCCGCCTTGTCGTGGATACGCTTCTCCAGTTCCACAATCGAACCTTCGAGCTGGTTTCCATATTCCTTCAGAGCCTTCGCATCAATACAGATGCCCTCCTGCTCCATATCGTATAACACAAATACCAAAGGCATTTCACAATCATAAAACAGCTTGTCCATGCTCTGTTCTTTTAAGCTTGCTAATAGCACATCCTTTGCCTTCCAAGCCACATAGGTCTTGTAGCAGGCCAGCTTGCAAGCATCGTCTTTTAATTCCTTTTCGGCTGGAACCATCACTCCAAGGTAGTCCTTGGCGATGTCGTCATATGGATATTCCGACTTGATTGGATTGAGCAGATATGCCGCTACCGTCACATCAAAGCAGTGCTTTCTCATATCCTCATATGCGTCCCAGTTCTTAGACGCATCCATATGCTGCTTAAAATCCATCAGTCCCAGTTGGGATTTTAAATCCAGCGCAATCCATGTGTTCGCCTGCGCTTTCATAAGCTCTTCCAAAAGGAACGCTCCTGTTACATCCCTGCTTGTGGAAATATAGTAGATATGCTCTTCCCCAAACGCACACGCGAGTGCTGCAAGCTTTTCTGTCTCATCCATTGAAAACAGGCTAATCTGCCCGTCTGCCTCGAAATTTTCTCCGGCATTTTCCGCTGGAATTATGGTAAATGCCACATCCTTTCCCTTCATTTCACGGAAAATACGCTCTACTTCCTTTTTATCGCGAATCGATGCAAATGCATCCTCGACATTACTCTTTGGTGCTTCTATGGTAAAACGCGACAGCAGATTCTTGAATTCCAATTGCTTACACAACAGGTACGCTTCTTCTGTATAAAGGGACTGGATTCCCTCAATGTGTGCCTTTTCAAAGGAAAAACCAACCGGCTCATCCGTCACCGGCGCATCTGTGATAATGGTCGCAAGCGTCTTGCTCATCACTGCCTGCTCCCAGAACTCTACGATATTCTTGCCCGCACGAGGTGGCTTTACCTCATCTGCATGCGCATGTACTTCTTCAATACTCTTATATTGCTCGATAAGCGCAGACGCCGTCTTCTCACCGATTCCCGGAACACCCGGTATATTATCCGAGGCATCGCCCATCAACGCCTTAACGTCAATGAATTCCTTTGGGGTAACAAGATAGCGTTCCTTTACATCTTTTGCATAGTAGTTCTCTATTTCGGTTCCTGTCTTTTTCGTCTTAGGGATACGAATCTGTACATGGTCCGTTGCCAACTGTAATAGGTCACGGTCTCCGGATACTACAGATACTTCCATGCCATTTGCTTCACCCATACAGGCAATTGTTCCAAGCAAATCGTCCGCTTCATACCCCGGCAGTTCCACAATGGTGACTCCCATGCTCTTTAACATTTCCTTCATAACAGGAACCTGCTG
>CAYPAM010000134.1:0-4897 GCA_964408715.1 uncultured Lachnobacterium sp. | reverse complement strand
CAAATATGCAGGAACAAAAACAGAGAAAAACTTATGGGAAGCTTTTGCAGGTGAATCACAGGCAAGAAACAAGTATACTTATTTTGCATCAGTAGCAAAAAAGGCAGGCTACGAGCAGATTGCTGCACTTTTCTTACAGACAGCAGAAAATGAAAAAGAACATGCAAAGCTTTGGTTTAAAGCACTTGGTGAATTAGGCGATACAACAGAAAATTTACTCCATGCTGCAGAAGGCGAAAATGCAGAATGGACTGACATGTACGAAAGAATGGCAAAGGATGCGGAAGAAGAAGGATTCCCAGAGCTTGCAGCACAGTTTAGAGGCGTAGCAGCCATCGAGAAAATGCATGAAGAAAGATATCGTGCATTACTTCACAACGTGGAAGCTATGGAAGTGTTCAAAAAGAGTGGCGTAACTATGTGGGAATGCCGCAACTGTGGTCACGTAGTAGTTGGTCTTGAAGCACCGGCAGTATGTCCAGTATGTAAGCATCCACAGGCTTATTTTGAAGTTAGAAAAGAGAATTACTAAATCTCCAAACGAAGAGAGACCTTATGAAGCAGAAGTGCTTTAGGGGTCTCTTTTTTGTCCCAAAAGCATGAATTGTATGTAAAACAGATTAATTAGTTCAATTAACCTAAATTAATTTAACGAAAAAATGTGAGAAAAACAATATTCAGAAAATTCATTGTACAAAATACACAAAAATAAAAAATGAAAATTGTAGAATTAGATGAAAACAACAAAGGAAATTAATTAAGGCTTGAAAAAACACTTAAATTAGCTTATTATTAACTTAAATATAAACGATGAAAAAGTGTTTAGCTATGTGTTATGAGGTGTGATATGAAGAATAGGCTTTTGGCAATACTTTTGGCGGCTGCATCGGTAATTACGCTTGCAGGATGTACCAATACACAGTCAACAGATAATACGGATTCGCAGGGGGCAAAGGAGGAAGAATTCGTTCCGGTGATTATAAAACGCTATGAAGCAGAGAAGGCTACCTTGCTTGGAGATCTGGTAGTAGCTTCTTCGAAATCAGGCTATGGTGGCGAAGGTTATGTAAAGGGCTTTGAGGATGATGATGACATCTGTGTTTTCAATATAGAAATAGAAGAAACAGGCTTTTATGATTTAAACTTTGTGAGCGCGAGCGAGGGTGGCTCAAAAGAAAATAACGTTGTAATTGACGGAGAGGCTGCAGGTATGATTGCAGTTTCGGAAAAGAGTTTTGAAGATTCTATTATACAGAAGGTGTATTTAGAAGCCGGCGAACATGAAGTAAAGGTGACAAAATCTTGGGGGTGGATTCTTTTGGATAAGCTAGAGATTCTTACAACAGAACCAATTGATGAATCTACATATAAAGTGTCTGCGAAACTTTGCAATGAGAATGCTACAGATGAAGCAAAACGCTTAATGAGCTATCTTGCAGATAATTATGGAGAGAATATTCTTTCCGGACAATATTGTGATACCGGTCAATTCGGTAAAGAATTTGCAGTCATTAAGAAGGAAACGGGCAAGTTCCCGGCGGTTCTTGGTTTGGACTTTATTGAGTATACACCATCAAGAGTAGAGAATGGCAGCACATCAAATGCAACAGAGCTTGCAATCCAGTTCTGGGAGAATGGTGGAATAGTTACTTTCTGCTGGCATTGGAATGCTCCATCTAAGTATTTGACAGGACAGTGGTATTCCGGTTTTTATGAGGAATATACCAATATCAATCTTGCAAAGATTATGAACGGACAGGATGAAGAAGGCTATGAACTGTTGCTGCAGGATATTGACGCAATTGCACAGCAGCTATTGATATTACAGGAGGCAGGCGTTCCAATCCTTTGGAGACCACTTCATGAAGCAAGCGGCGGCTGGTTCTGGTGGGGCGATAGCGGAGCAGATGCCTACAAGCAGTTATATGTTCTTCTATATGAGAAACTGACGAATGAATATGGGCTGAACAATCTGATTTGGGTATGGAATGGTCAGGATGCAGAGTGGTATCCGGGCGATGATTATGTAGACATCATTGGCGAAGACCTGTACCCGGGTGAGCAGGTTTATACCTCACAGGCATATAAATACTGGGAGGCTATGGACTACACAGCATCAAATAAGATGGTTGTTATGTCAGAAAACGGTTGTGTATTCGACCCGGACCTCGCAATTCGTGATGGCGCGATGTGGGGCTTCTGGTGTACATGGGGCGGTGAGTTTGTTGCAAAGAACACAGCAATTTATTCATACAGCGAACAGTACACAGAAAGCGAGCTTTTGAAAAAAGCATATGAGCATGAAAAGGTTATTACCTTAGATGAGCTTCCGGATTTGACGACCTATCCAATCCGTGATGAATTGAAATGAAAGGAATAACTGATTTGAAAGAGTTTTTTGCTTATGACGGAAAAGTCATGGGAGTGGTGCAGAAGATAGGAGAGGTTATCTTATTGAATCTCATGTTTCTTCTAACCAGCATTCCAATCGTAACAATTGGACCTTCCTGTACCTCTTTTTATTACGCAATGATTAAAAGCGTAAGAAGAGATTGCGGAAGTCCGGTGCAAGAGTATCTTGCTTCCTTTAAGAGAACCTGGAAGAAGGGGTGTGTGCTTACGTTATTCATTCTGGTATGGGTGTATGGGCTTGCCTATGGATGGATGACAGCAGGGGATCACGCAAGCAATACGATTGCTGTGATTTATCTGGTGCTTCTTGCGGTAACCGTTGGAATATTGGTGTACCTGTTTCCGGTCTTTTCGAGATTTGAAATGAAACTAATTGAAATATTAAAATTGTCGTTTGTAATGTGTATCCGTCATCTGCCGGTTACGTTGCTTTTGGTGGCGGGAAACGCATTGCTTGTCTGGCTGTTAATCTACATAGTTCCAATGCCGTGCGTGCTGGTGCTTCCGGGTGTATGGTGTTTGGCGGCGACTTTTCCTATGGAATGGGTGCTGCGCAAATACATGCCACACGAGGAGAATGAAGATGCTTGGTATTATGGGAAAAGGAAAGAGGTAAATGATGAAAAAAAGTAGTTGGCGAAAAAGAATAATCACTTCTCTTGTAGCGGTTTGCCTTGTGGCAGTTGCCATTGGTGAGGCTGCTATCAATACTTACGGCAAGACAGAATTGAGTATGGATGATTACGATGAAATCCTCGAGACATATTCAATTGATGAATCAATCCTAGGATACACCGATTATATCGAGCAGTTTGATAGCGTTTATCCTAATACAGAGATTCAGGTTCTGGCATCCGATTATGTGCGCTATGAAGAGGATAGTGTAGCGGTGACACCAGAAGTATATACCGATTATGAGGGCAAAGCGGGCGACAGCATATATACAACAGAAGACTCCTTAATCGAGATTGAGGTAACTGTTGAAAAGGAAGGCTTTTATAATCTTTCCTTGGAGTATTATCCGGTAGAAGGAAAGAACTCCGAGATTGAAAGAAGTATTTTTATTGACGGAGAGCTTCCTTTTAGAGAGTTTTCACTAATCGCTTTCCAGCGTATCTGGCAGTTTGATATTGAATCTACCACAGATGAAAACGGACAGCTTGATTACGTTTGGGAAAAGGATAATCAGGGAAATGATAACCGTCCAAGTATGGTGGAAGCGCCAGATTGGATGACAAGTTATGCATATGATAGTGATGGATATGTAACCTCTCCACTGTCAGTATATCTGACAGAAGGAACACATACCATTACACTTGTGGCACTTCGCGAACCAATGCTGCTTCGTAGCATTACATTGAGCAATGCGCAGGAAGCAAAATCCTACGATGAAGTGAAGGCTGAGTGGGATGCAAGCGGTGCAACAAGTACAAGTGGACAGCTTATTTGCATTGAGGGAGAAAACGCAACACGTACTTCCTCACAGATGTTATATCCTATACAGGATCAATCCTCTCCTTCCTTATCCCCATCCAGCCCTAAGGAGTTGCTCAACAATTCGATTGGTGGCAATTCCTGGAGACTGGTAGGGCAGTGGATAGAGTGGGAATTCGATGTTGCAGAAACAGGCTACTACAACATCTCCCTGTATGATTGCCAGAATCAGGTGCGTGGTATTTATGTATCACGTAAAATCACGATTGACGGCGAAGTTCCATTCAAAGAAATGGAAGCTTATGGATTTGAGTATGGACAGACATGGAGAGAGGATACGCTTTCTGATGCGAATGGAAACGCATATTCTTTCTATTTAGAAGAAGGACACCATGTGATTCGAATGGAAGTAGTATTAGGCGACTTTTCTAATCTGATTAGTGAAGTACAGGAATGCGTATCTATCCTAAACGATATCTATCGTGATGTCATCAAGATTACAGGCGTTTCTCCGGATACCTACCGTGATTATCAGATTGATAGTACACTTCCGGATTTGAACGCAGAATTGGTAGCGGTAAAAGAAAAGCTGGATGCAGTTATCGTAGAGATGAGAGCATTGGCGGGCAATAACTCAGATAAGTTGAGTGTTCTTCTTACCATGAGCGACCAGTTAGAAGATTTGATTGAAGATGGAGAGTACTTCGTACGTGTACTGAGTGCTTATAAGATTAATGTTCGTGCGCTTGGTAATTGGATTAGTCAGGTAACAGCGCAGCCACTTGCAATTGACCGTATCTACATCGCTTCCGCAGATACAGAAGCGGAATATGAGAATACATCATTCTTTGCACGTGCGGCTTATGAGTGTCAGCGTTTGTTCTATTCCTTCATTATTGACTACAACCAGATTGGTAACGTATCCGATGATGAAGGTGCAGAAACAATTACCTTGTGGATTGGTTCCGGACGAGATCAGGCGAACGTAATTAAAGCAATGATTGATGCAACATTTACCAATGAAACAGGCATCAATGTTAACGTACAGTTG
>CAYPAM010000133.1:0-4924 GCA_964408715.1 uncultured Lachnobacterium sp. | reverse complement strand
AGTGACATTCTATGTCAACAACTTTTTTGAACTTTTTACAAAGTTTTCTGTTGTGTTTTTCTCGCATTGCATGACTGCTTTTAGCGAGATAGCTTTGTTATAATAGCACGAGGGTACCCCAAAGTCAACAAGATTTTTTCATTTTTTACAAAGAAATTTTTACACCACAAGATGTTGTTTTTGTTGACTTGGGATACCCCAATTTTAACGTATTCAATTATTCATTTTTACACTTTATATTACTTTTAGAGCACTCCTGATAATGCGCTCATGATTAAGTTGTTTTCGTATAACCATGTAAGGATTGCAGATTCATTTACCATTGCGATGAGTTCTGTATTCGCTCCTGTGTATGTGAGCATTGCAATGACTGCTAATACAACCCAGCACCATACCAAGCCTTTTAATGCACCGGCGATAACACCAAGAAGTGCATTCGCCTGTCCGATAAGCGGAAGCTTCGCAACGAGATTTAATACCTTCTCTACTACAACAAGTGCAACACGAGTGATGATTAACACAATCATCAATGCAATTAGCTGTGCTGCCGCACTTGCTACGCCTGTAGTATCCACTTGAATCTCCTCTTTGCCGCTTGCGATTAAGTCAGCAAAGCTTTCGTGTTCGCCTAAGATAACTGCAAGAATCTGTGCTGGAATCTGTGCCTCAATCTCAGCGATGGTTTCGTTATCCAACGCATCGCTTACAACTCCATCCACTGCTGCATTCAGTTGTCCATTGACTGTTTCCTGCACAACCTCTGCCAATGGGGTATTGTCAAGAATTCCTTCCGCAACAACTGGCGTCAGCACGTTACATGCGATAAGTACAACTACCCATGACACGAGCGAAATCACTACGGACATAAAGCCCTTCTTGTAGCCCCAGAGTACATTACCGACGATTACTGCTAAAATAATAATTAATAACCAATTCATTTCAACTTCACCTCTTCTGTTGTTTCTTTAAATATAAATGTATAGTTTTGTCCGCCGTCACGAGAAATAATCTTATAGATTGGTTCATCAAACACATAAGAGAACTTCTTGACACTGTGGATTGTAAATATCTCACAATCCGTTTCATTTGTAACGCAGATTTCATTATTAGAAAGGAACTCAATCCTGTCATATGCCACAGTTGTGTCATTTTCCATGATTGTATTTCCCTTATAATCTAACACCTTGATATGCCAAGCGTTTTCTTTTTCCAGATTATCATACACAATTCCAACGTATTTGTCATTATGAAAAAAGCTGAGTATCTCCTGCTCGAAGGTTATCTCCTGACTGACACTTGGCTTCTGGGAGCCTTCATATATAAGAAGCTTTCCCGTGCCGAGGGCAATCATTTTGGAATCAGATACATAATCAACCTCCGGAATCAAAAGCCCCTCATAGGTATAAGTCCCTACGTTGTTGTCAATCTCACTCTGCCCCACAGAGCCGAAGTTGTAAAAAGAAATCGTTGTGCTTACCGTTCCTTGGCTTACATCTATCATATCTACCGCAAGTTTGGTTGCATCGTGCGATAAGGCGATATCTATTGGAAAGCCTCCGTTGTCTCCATAGAACTTTCCGTTTGCGAGTTCACTACCCTTTTTATCGTATAGCTTTACCTGCGCTTCCGTTCCGTTACGCATTAGAACAGCTATCGTACCCTGCTTTGCGATACATACCTCCTGAATCGGGGTCGTCATCTCAAGCTGCTTCTGAAGTCCATCATCATTTAGAATATAGATGGAAGTTCCGCCACGGTCATACACCACCAGATACTCGCCGCAGATATCCAACTTCGGGGTCGTCATCTCATAGGACTGGTTCCAAATCGGTTCTCGGTTATGCGTGACGCAGGAAATTCCATCGTTACTATATTCAATAATGTAGCCGTTATATTCTGCAAACTGTGTTGCGTCACTGTTGCTTCGTTCGATGTAATTTCGTATTTCATAAGAATCAAATCTACGAAGTGCAAATAACAGCTGAGCAACCGCAATTAGTACAACCACCATCAAAACAACTTCAAATATGCGTAAGGCGAGCTTTTTTCGATGAACACGAATCTGCTCGTCGAGTTCCTCATAATTCGTTTCCACGGTTTTAAAACCGTTCTTTTTCATTTCTGCCACAGACTCATTCCTTTCTCTATGGTATTACGCTTCATGAAAAAGATTATACTTCTAATTGTCTGTGTCAGTCAACCCTTCGACTGGAATCTCATAGCCAGCTTCTGTTTCCACTGGGTCTGCATCCGCGCTTTCTGTATCTATGCTTTCTGCCTCTGAGGCTCCCACATCCGTATCTTCTGCGCCTCCAGTCTGTGTTGCATTTTCCGATGTTTCGGTATTTCCAGTCTGTGTTGCATTTTCCGATGTTTCGGTATTTCCAGTCTGTGTCGAATTTTCCGACGATGCTATGTTCCCTGCCTCTGTAGCACCTGTCCCCCAAGCGCCGAATATGGAATCCCGATTCTCATAGGCGCCAACCATCAGAACGAACACCAGCATTGCAACCGCAATCGCAAGTCCCGCGCTACTGCTTTCCTCCTTCGCCGACTGCTGCATCAGTTGGCGATAACGGCCACCTGTTCGTCGTTCCTGCGTCTGAGAGGAAAAATCAACATCCACCACACTCTCAGCCGGAATCTGCTCACGGTTATTCTCTTCCTCTGCTTCCTTATTCAAATCGAGTACTTGAAAACCAGAATCGTTTTTATGTGCTCTATAATATATGTAAAAACCGTCCTTTTGAACAAGCCGGTTTTCCTTATATATATAGAAGGTTTCGTCGCGCTCTAAGGAATCCACCAAAAAAAGCACCTGATGTACGCCGCCAAAATGTTCTCGATGCATTCTCTCCAGCTCCGGAGTCAGCTGTGGGGACATGCCACGGATATCCACAGCCCAGCCTACGATTATCATCTCCTCGTACATGCGCTTGATTTCACGAAAGACCTGACTCCACATTCCGTTGTTCCATTGCGGAACGTTACCGGCAAACTCCGCATCTTTGACCTGGATGATTGCTTCCACAAAGGTTGCATAACGTCCTTCCATCCGCTCGGTATGTCCCATCAACACAAATACTCTTTTATCCAGATAGCTGTCTCCTCTGATTTTGGAGTAGACCAAATTCTCAATGTATATCTTATTCTCTTCTCTTGGGGTACCAATCTGTTTTAGATTTTTCAAATTCCGTTCCTTGTCCATGACTATTTCAATCATATATTCCACTCCTTTTTTCCATATGCTAACACAAGCACCTTGCGAATTTTGGCGAATAATGGAGACGTTATGAAAAAGAATAGGACATTTATCTACATAAAAAGACTGCCATATCATAAGGATATGACAGTCTCTCATCTTTTTATGGAATTATTTTACAAATGCTTTTACTTTCTTGTAAATGCCTTCTGCATCTAATTCGTATTTGTGAAGAAGCTCAAGCGCTGGGCCAGATTCACCGAAACGGTCTTCTACACCAATACGAAGAACCTTTGTTGGAGCCTTTTCTGCTAATACTTCACAAACAGCACTACCAAGACCACCGATTATAGAATGCTCTTCTACAGTTACAACCTTACCGGTCTTTGTTGCTGTTGCGATGACTAATTCTTCATCTAATGGTTTGATTGTATGGATGTTGATTACTTCAGCGTTGATGCCGTCAGCTTCCAACATCTTTGCAGCCTCAAGAGCTTCACATACTTCAAGACCTGTTGCGAGAATAGATACGTCTGTACCTTCCTTTAACACGATACCTTTTCCGATTTCGAATTTGTAATCCGGTGTATCGTTGATTACAGGAACTGCAAGACGTCCAAAACGAAGGTATACAGGGCCAACGTGTTCGTAAGCAGCCTTAACAGCAGCCTTTGCTTCCACATCATCCGCTGGGTTGATTACAACCATTCCCGGAATCTCACGCATGAGAGCGAGGTCTTCTAAGCACTGATGTGTTGCGCCGTCTTCCCCTACAGAAATACCAGCGTGTGTTGCACCAATCTTTACGTTAAGGTGTGGATAGCCGATTGCGTTACGCACCTGTTCGAAGTTACGTCCGGCTGCAAACATAGCAAATGAGCTGATAAATGGCACCTTGCCACATGTAGCAAGACCTGCTGCGATACCTGTCATGTTACATTCTGCGATACCGATATCCCAATGACGTTCCGGGAATGCTTTCTGGAATACGCAAGTTTTAGTAGCACCTGCAAGGTCAGCATCTAATACGATTAAATCCTCATGTTCTTTTCCAAGTTCAACTAAGGCATTGCCATAGCTATCACGTGTAGCGACTTTCTTTACATCTGACATAATGCTTCACCTGCTTTCTCTAATTCTTCCATTGCAACTTTGTACTCCTCATCATTTGGAGCTTTTCCATGCCATCCAGCATTGTTTTCCATGTAAGAAACGCCTTTTCCTTTTACAGTCTGAGCGATAATAGCGGTTGGCTGTCCCTTTGTTTCACGCGCTTCCTTAAATGCTGCACGAATCTGGTCGAAGTCATTACCATCGATTACGATTGTATGGAAATTGAAAGCTTCGAACTTCTTGTCGATTGGGTATGGTGAACATACATCACTCACTGCACCATCAATCTGAAGATTGTTATTATCAACGATGACTACGAGATTGTCTAAGTTCTTATGACCAGCCCACATAGCAGCTTCCCAGATCTGACCTTCCTGGATTTCACCGTCACCTGTTAATGTGTACACACGGTAATCCTTCTTGTCATACTTACCTGCTGCTGCCATACCGACCGCAACAGATACGCCCTGTCCCAATGAACCAGAAGACATATCAACACCCGGAATGTGCTTCATGTCCGGATGTCCCTGCAAATAAGAACCTGTGTGACGGAGTGTCAACAAGTCTTCTTTCGGGAAAAATCCTTTTTCTGCAAGTGTAGCATAGAGT
>CAYPAM010000132.1:0-4926 GCA_964408715.1 uncultured Lachnobacterium sp. | reverse complement strand
CCATACCCCAGAGCCAGTTTTTATCATCGTCTGCCACATCTACCAAAGTTCTCTTAGCTTCATAGCTTTTATTAATATCGAATATTTTCTTAATCAGCCATCCTGTAGCAACACATATAACGATGCAATATACCACGGAACCCCAAATAATTCCGCTTACTGCCATTCCACTCTGCCACATAAGAAAAAGTATCAGCCATACAAAGGCGGTATTCACCCACGCGCAAACCAGTGAAAAGTTTTTCCATACCTGTTTCTTTGCTCTGGCGTAGTTCATATTAACGTCGCTATCTTCACAGATAACCGTGATTTTCTGCTTATCAGACCAAATGGCACATGCATAAAACAGATACGTACACAACGCAAATGTAAGTACCAGCCAGCCGTAAATCTCATAGCCATGTCCCTGGAAAATAATAAAAGCAATAATTACCGGAATCGTACTTAAAATCAAGGTTGGTAAAAAGGTTGTCAGTTTTACTTTTCTTGGTACGGTAGCCGTTTTTAAATCTGAATATGCAATGCTGCTTTCTGTATTCCAGCCCCTCTCCTGCTTTAACTCCTTCACTTTCACATTGGCAATCGCAAAACACAAAGATGGAATGAAGCATATTGCCAGAATCCAAATCATCCACAAAGACATACTAATAGAAAAATACGGAATAAAGGCAAATGGAATAGGAATAATCGCCATAATAATAGTGCTCCATTTTAAGTTCTTACGGAACTTTTCATCAATCGCTTTGATGCCCTCGTCATCACGCATCTCCTTA
Organism: uncultured Lachnobacterium sp.; assembly: GCA_964408715.1. GTDB lineage: Bacteria > Bacillota > Clostridia > Lachnospirales > Lachnospiraceae > Roseburia. The sequence continues at coordinate 4,153 of CAYPAM010000132.1, read as the reverse complement.
TTCATAGTTGTGCCAAAGCAAAAACCATTTTTATTGGCAGAACCTTTTAACATAAAATACATTACAAGCAAAATTGGGTAGCATGTAACAAAAAATATCCCTGTCATAATCCAGTTCATCATCATAATCTCCTCACTTTCTCATTTTTTCACTTCTTTTCTCACATCAAATATTCCTACATCACATCTTGATTATCCAAAATAGGTTTCACATAGTTTGAAAAATTCTTCCTTACTAATACCTCGAATCTTTGCCTCGGAAATCACCTTCTGAAGACTTTCCTTGGATTCCTGTGGCAACTCCTTGGAAAACTCCAATCTCTCGCGCACCTTCGCACCATTTCGTCTATCGGTGTAGATATAGCCTTCCTGCTTCAGCATCTGGTATGCTTTATTCACAGTCATGGAGTTGATACCCATCTCATCTGCCAACCCACGCACGGTGGGAAGCTGTTCTCCTGGTGCCAATCTTCCATCGGATATTCCTAAGACGATCTGATTACGAATCTGCACATAAATCGGAACATCTGAATATTCATTGATTGCGATAACCATGTCCTCTCCTCCTTTAAACTTTCTCAAAGAATTTATAACTAGGGTTGTTTTTGTATTGTTTGTATTATTGATTGTAATACAAATAATACAATCCATCAATACTTCTGCCAAAAAATCCTCAAAAAATAAAAAGGCAATGATTTGTCCTTACAAATCACTGCCTTATCAGCACACTTAAATCTACGATATTTATTTACCTGCAATATACAGAACACCAAGGGTTCCCGGTCCGCAATGACTGGAAACAACACATCCAGCTCTTGTTACAAGGATTTCCTCAAATACACCTAGTTCTTCTAAATACTCCTTCACCTTTTCTATTATTTCGTCACATTCACCAGAATGTGTGATGAAGACGCGAGCTGTGTCTGCTTTCTTTAAATCCTCTTCCATGGATTTCACGTAGTCCATAACTACCTTGGACATTTTTCCACGGAACTTCTCTTCCGGCTTCATCTTGCCGTTTTCTACGACAATCTTAGGATGAAGCTTCAACATACCGCCCGCTAATGCTGCAACACCGCTGCAACGTCCACCTCTATGAAGATAGGTCAGCGTATCTACAACAAAGCTTGCGCGCACGCGTGGTCTCATATCCTCAATATAAGCCGCGATTTCTGCTCCTGACTTGCCTTCCTGCGCCATAATCGCCGCTTCAATAACCAAAAGTCCAACCCCCGTAGACAGGCTCGCGGAATCAATGATAAAGATTCTGTCTTCGGCCTCAATCTCTGCTGCCGCCATACGCATTACGTTGTATGTAGTAGACATATCCGCTGAAATTGAGAAAATAACAATTTCCTCTCCCTTTTCCAGATGAGGGCGATAAGCCTCCATCATCTGTTCAATGCCTGCTGCGGACGTCTTTGGAGTCGCCTTGTTTGCATCAGACCAAGTATAGATTTCGTCCGGTGTAATGCTTCTTCCATCTTCATACTCCTCTTCACCTAATATCACATGAAGAGGCACTATCTCTACATTGTATTTTTCCAATAACTCCTGCGATAAGTCACAGGTACTATCCGAAATTATTTTTACCATATGTATCATTCTCCTTTTTGACAAAAGTATTGTATCATTCTTGCTCCAAAAGGAAAGGACTATTCTATTAACATTTTATAAAAAAATTATAAATTCGACCTATCATCCCAATAGGTACAATCGTCCCTCCCGACCACCTCAGATGTAAAAGGCGTCCCATCCTCCTTCTTATAATGCTCCGTTGCTCGACAAACGTACTTGGTGCCTTTAAAAAGAATCGGCACATTAAATAACACAATCAGAATATTGCCCAAATCGGAAAACGCCCACATATTTGTAAGCTTAAGTCCTGCCAGATTACACAGAATCCCAAATAGCGCTACGCTCAAGGTCAGCAGCCGAACTCCGGTTGTCAAACGTGCGCTCCTGCTGATTCTGGTTGCCGCAATCTCAGAAAAACTAATCATACCAAGCAGACATGCATACGTAAAAAGCACAAAGCAAACCAGCATAATCAACACCACGAGTGTATCCCCTGCCGTTCCCGGCGTTAACTTTTTGACTGACTCCATAAACATCGGCAGTTTATCTAATCCCATCCAATAAGTCCCCGTTTCTCCTTCCCAGCAATGCGCCATAATAAGTAGAAATCCTGTCAGAGTACAGATGACAATCGTATCAAGGAACACCCCGAGGGATGCCAAAAGTCCCTGTTCACATGGATGCTCTCCGCTTGCCGAAGCCGCCGACATTGTAATCGTCCCCTGTCCTGCTTCATGTGTCATAAGCCCTCTCTTTACCCCCTGCGCCAATGCTACCCCTAAGCCTCCGCCAAACAATGCCTCTGGCTGAAACGCTCCCTTAAATACGGCATAGAAGAAATATGGCAATTCGCGGATATTCAATAGCATCAGTACAATGGCTGTTCCCATATACAGCACCGCCATGATTGGAACCAGCCGATCTGTCCATTTGGTTACTTTACGGATTCCGCCGAACGCAATCAATGCAGTAGCCGCGATTACCACCCCTCCTACCACATACAAAAACATCGAGTCCGTGCTTATCTCTTCTCCGGTAATAAGCTCCGCCATCTGCCCAATCGAAGACACCACATTAAATCCATATGCAGGCATGGTAAAGCATGCATACAGGATATAGAGGACTGATAGGAATATCCCAACCCACACCTTATCTCCGAGGAGCTTTCGTCCATAAAAGGCGAGTCCTCCTACGAACGCGTCTTTCTTCTTCTCCTTAAACATCTGCGCCAGCACACCCTCCACATATGCCACTGCCATACTGAAAAAAGCTGACACCCACATCCAAAGCAGTGCTCCCGGTCCTCCCACTGCGATTGCTCCGGTAACACCTATGATATTTCCCGGTCCAAATCGCATCGCAGAGCTAAGCAAGAATGCCGTCAGTGGCGAGATTCCATCCTCTGATTTGTTCTCCGTCAGCATTACCGCTAGCCCCTTCTTAAAATGTGTTATCTGAATAAACTTAAGCTTACCGCTAAAATAGATTCCTGACCCGAGCAATAATACAATTGCAAATGGAAGTCTTCCCAAAATAGGAACGCTTGCATACCATTCTATATTCGTGGGAAACTCCCACAACAAATCCGACAGCGGACCAACAAAGGAAAAGATATGATTAAGCGATTCAAAAAGAGATTGCATGGATAGAGTCTCTCCTAAATTTATGGTTTTCATAGTATTCTATTCCACACCAAAAAGAGATAGCACTTTAAACATGCTATCTCTTCTATATGGATGATTTATTGTCGTCTGATACTACTGCTTTTTGGCCTTTTCATCCCAATACTTGCAATCATCTCTGCCAATTACCTCTGAAGTAAATGGCGTACCGTCATTTTTCTTATAATGCTTGGTTGCCTTATATACGCACTTCGCGCCGACATATACGATTGGGACGTTGAAGAACACAATCAGAATATTGCCGAGGTCTGAGAATGCCCACAGGTTGCCAAGCTCTAAGCCTGCGATGTTACACAGGATACCAAAGATTGCAACACACAATGCCACGATTCGAACACCATTTATGAAGCCTTTCTTCTGGCTGATACGGTTTGCGGCAATCTCCGAAAAGCTAATCATACCAAGCAGGCAGGTATAGGCAAACAAGCAGAAACACAAGGAGATAATAAATGTCACAATTGCATTAAATGCCGTTCCCGGTGTAAGTGCCGCGATGGATTCCGTGAATTTTGGAAGCTTGTCCATTGCCGCCCAGGCTTCTGCATTGGCACCATCCCAGCAATGCGCCATAACAACTACGAATCCGGATAATGTGCAGATAATAATCGTATCCAGGAATACACCAATGGATGCCAGAATGCCCTGCTCACATGGATGCTTCGCATCTGCGGATGCTGCTGACATCGTAATCGTACCCTGACCAGCCTCATTGGACATAAGCCCACGCTTTACGCCCTGCGCCAATACCGTACCAAACAAACCACCGAAGATAGCTTCCGGCTGAAACGCTCCGCCGAATACCGCACTAAAGAAATATGGAATCTGGTTCAAGTTCAATAGGATAAGCACCAGAACGGTTACAATATATAAAATCGCCATAACAGGCACCATCTT
>CAYPAM010000131.1:0-4935 GCA_964408715.1 uncultured Lachnobacterium sp. | reverse complement strand
GATTCTCTGTTCTTTATTTACCAGGTCAAAGTGAATCCCTCACTTCCTGTAGTGGACTTCTATATGTGTTTAACACACTTTTAAAGTTGTCAAGTTCGACCACAGAATCACCTCTTTCATATCAAAATTTATATTGTCTACCGGAATATTACTCTGTTCTTTCTCTGTAAAATACTCCGTACCGCAAAAATCACACCTAACGTGATAAGTGCACCACACGAATCAATCAGCACGTCGGTAACAAGCCCCGCCCGGTCTGGAACGAACAACTGATGTAGCTCATCCGTTGCGGCATAAACGACCGCCCATATCAAAGCGAGCATATATCTGATACGCACTACCGCTCGATTGGCAGGATGCAGCTTCTCCTTAAGCCCTTCCATCCAGCTTACATGATACCCAAGCGCCCAATACACCAGCATAGCCAAGATTCCATATTCCGTCATATGCGCAAGCTTTCGGATTGGATAATCCCAAGCTGCTGCCATCTGAAGTACCGTTGCATCACTCCAGCCCAAATGAAACACGCCATTCCAAACCCGCATGAACATATGACTGACCGTACCACTGATTTCGCCTGAGGTATCTCCCGGCTGTGCAGACATGTAGAAAATAAATACCATCCATGCGACAATCAACACGTGTGACAATATCTTGCCCATCCTACCACTTTTGCGCACTCTATTCGCCCGAAAGCTTCTCATTCATAACCTCCAGCGCCTTTAAGAATTGGCTGTCATACTGTTTATTATAATCTTCATCTTCCGGTCCGGAATATTCATACTCAACTGTAATATCTGGTTCAACGCCAACTCCATGGATATAGTTGCCCAGCGGAGTGAAGTATTTTGCGGTTGTCAGCTTAATTGCATCGCCATCAGACAAGCTGATGATGGACTGTACAATGCCTTTTCCAAAGGTTGTTGTTCCAACTAATGCTCCATACTGATAATCCTTGATTGCTCCTGCAAAAATCTCAGATGCACTTGCACTGTTTCCGTCTACCATAACAACGATTGGAAGGTCGATGCAGCTTGCTCCGGAACGATATTCCTGTCTATTGCCATAAGCATCTTCTACATATGTGATGAGCCCTTCCGGGAGCACATAATCCAGCATATTTACAACTGTACTTAAGTATCCACCTGGGTTTGCACGAAGATCAATGATTAACCCTATCATTCCCTGCTCTGTAAGTTCTTCTACCATGTTCTGGAACTGTTTATCTGTCTCCGCCTGGAAATCCGTAACCTGAATGTAGCCGATTCCACCATCTAACAGTTCGCCTTCCACGCTTGGAAGTTCCACGTTTCTACGTTCTACTACAAAATCCAATGTCTCATCCGTGGACTCACGATAGATTACCATGCTTACTGTCGTTCCTTCTTCCCCACGAATGTACTGTACCAATGCAGATACTTCCATGCTGGTTGCGTCGATGCCTTCTACAGAAACGATGATATCTCCATTCTTAAGTCCGGCTTCTTCTGCCGGTGTTCCACGATATACCTTTGTAATCGTTACCTGCATCGTGTTCACATCCTGAGACAGCCCTGCACCAATTCCATAGTAGGTTCCCGATGAAGAAATCATCATATCCTCATATTCTTCTGGTGTATAGTATACAGAATATGGATCATCTAAGCCTTCCATCAGCCCATAATACAGGCTCTCCTGAATGTCACTCAAATCAAAATCTTCATAATAATATGCATTCATGTACGAATATATCTCGTTCAATTTATCTACAGTTTCCGAATCAAGAAGCGTACTGTTATCTACCCCTGAGATTCCAGAGCCACCGATGACGATTATCTGTCCGGAAATCTGCAATATCTGAAGCGCTCCTGCCAGCAGCAACAATACGCATGCTACACCTGCAAAAAGCCCGATTCCGAATTTGTGCTCCCTGAAAAAGCTTCCTCTTTCTACACCCACATTCACCCAATCCACGGACTCAGCGGTACTCTGCTGCGTAGCTTCCTCATTCAAATTCTCCACATTCAGATTCTTCTTTTCATTGTTCATTTCATTTTCTTCAAAATTCATTCCTACTACCTTCTAACTTTCTTTTACATCTTAGCAATTGCCTCATAGTTTCTTTGGCAATTGTTTGTATCATACAAATCAAAATATTGTCCATGGCGTTGCAGATATTGCTCTGGATTGATAAATCCCGCCTCTTCATCATATGCATCCTGAATCGCTTTAACTACCACGTCTGCATTCTCGCAGACTGGCCCAAAACCATCCTCCATAAACGAAAAATATCCCTCAGGATGATGGCCCGTCCGGAACTGCTCATAATCAAACTGAAAATAGATTAACGGTTTTTTCATATACGCAAAATCCATAGACACACTAGAATAGTCAGTGATTAAAAATGCGGATTCCTTAAGCAAGGTCTGTACATCACATTCTTTAAAAGATAACATTCTTATGTTGCTGCTCTTTAGATGGAATCCATCTAGATAAGCGCCCATCTCCCTGTGGGGATAAAATACAACTTCTATATTATTTTTCTCAATAAAAGTCACGAACTGCTCATTTGTAAGCAGTTCGTTCCAATTTCTAAAATACTCTGTTGCTTTAAACTCTTCTAGTGCCGCAATCTTATCGCTAGAAGTGATTTCGTTTCGGATGTACATTCTCCATGTTGGCATCACCAACAGTTGTTTTCGCTTCACCGTAAAATCATGAAGTGCATCAAATCTGCAAAGTCCCAATTCCTGTACATATCCTTCCGGATACTCATACACATCATTCACATATTTCCATTCGTCATATGTGCTCGTGACGAAGAGCTTCATCTTCGTATGCTGATAATGCAGGAAGGTCAAATCCGCAGTAATCACTCCATGTTGTAAAAAGGCGCGCTTGTTCTTTAGTATTCCATATACTTCAAGGACATAACAAATAGCTGCGTTAGGCTTTCCCATCTTCTGCGAGCTAACATTCTTATCTGCAACAAGATAGTATACCCAATGCATAAGACTTCCATATTGAACTGTTTTGCCCAACGCCGCCACCTTCGCATAATCTGGTGATTTCTTGTCTATCGCAAAGCAAACATCCGTCTGCGGTTCATTTTCACAAATATACTTAAATAACCAGAATGCGTTGTCTGCCGCCTCATATCTAGTATCACACAAAAGCCACAAATTCTTTCGTGTAATTCTCATAATAAGTGCAATCGGTATTGCCAAAAGCAGCTTAAAAAGGTGCATCAAATCCGATAGCTTGACCCTCTTTAACTTTTGAAAAAAGCTCTGTTCCATATTATTACACCTTCAGATGTTTTCTGACCGTCCACATACTTCCAAGGAAACCGATACCAACACCGAGCAGTACGGCGATTGGTCCTAAGCCCTGGAATAAAACTTGAGGCTGTACAAAATCCATCATAGAACCTACGAAGCTGAACTTCTCAGCGACATAGATAACAATCTTGTCATACAATACGAATAACACTCCAAGTGGAATCGCTGCACCTACCAGTCCGATAATGATACCCTCTACAACGAATGGGAATCGAACGAGGAAGTCTGTTGCACCAATCAGTTTCATAATGCTGATTTCTTCCTTACGGACAGAAATACCCACGGATACTGTGTTATTAATCAGGAATACCGCAACACATAACAGAATCAGAATAATTCCGCTGGATACGAGGCTTAATATCTTGTTAAACTCAGTCAGCGTCTCTGCCACCGCCTGAGACTGTTTTACCTCACGCACGCCATCAAGGCTCTGGATATAGGTTACCAGACCACTCTGCTGCGATACATCCTTGAGATATACTTCATAGTTTGCGTATTCTGCCAATGGGTTTTCAGAAAATCCAGCCGCATATTCTTCGTTTCCTTCAAAATACACTTCCTTAAAGCTTTCCCACGCCTCTTCCGCAGATACGAATACAATTTCTCTTACTTCTGTTCTTTTCTTGATATCTTCACCGATTGCTTCCATACGCTCTTCATCGAGACCTTCCTCGAAGAATACGGTAATTGCCACACCTTCTTCTACACTCTGCACCATGACATTGACGTTGGCAATCAGAATATAGAAAATACCAAACATAAAGATACAAGCGGACATCGTCGCAATAGAAGCCAGTGAGAACATACCATTTCGTAATATGTTCTTAAGACCTTGCCCAATTGAATAAAAAAATGTATTAATTCTCATTCGCTTCATCACCCTGTTTGCTATCGCTGACGATAACACCTTTCTGCACAGTGATTACGCGCTTTTTCATGACCTTTACAATATCGAGATTGTGGGTTACAACGATAACCGTTGTTCCTCGTTCGTTAATCTCCTCTAGTAGCTTCATGATTTCCCATGCGTTATTATTATCCAAGTTTCCTGTTGGTTCATCCGCCAGGAGAATACTTGGCTCATTTACTAAGGCTCTGGCGATAGCAACGCGTTGCTGCTCGCCCCCGGACAATTCCTTTGGATTGGAACGATACTTCGCTGCGAGACCTACCATAGAAAGCATCGCAGGAACCTTCTTGCGAATACTCTTGTTTGGCTCGCCGATTACCTTCTGTGCAAAGGCAATGTTCTCATATACATTTCTATCCTTCAATAAGCGGAAGTCCTGAAACACAACTCCAATATTTCTACGGAATTTTGGAATGTGTCTTCTTCTAATCTTTCGTAAGTGCTTACCATCAATCATAATAGAACCTTCTGTTGGTTCTAGTTCTTTGAGCAGGAGTTTAATCAGGGTGGATTTACCTGAACCGCTGCTTCCAACGATAAACACGAATTCACCATCTTCAATTTCCAGGTTAACATCGTTCAGCGCAGGGATGCCTGCTGAATATGACTTGCTGACATGTTCCAGTTTAATCATTGTAATCTCCTTATTCTAATAATCAAGTGACTCCATATACTTCATGTACTTAACTACCATAAGTGCGATTC
>CAYPAM010000130.1:0-4958 GCA_964408715.1 uncultured Lachnobacterium sp. | reverse complement strand
AAAGACACAAAAGCTTCTAGCAGAAAGCTCTTTAAGGACTATGGCATTTTCCTATCAAACCGGCAGGGGGAAGCAGCGTCAAGCTACATCTATATCTAAGTGCAAAAAAGGCTGTTGCGCCACTGGAGTTTAAGTTTCGAAACATCCATTTTGCAACAGCTTTTTTATATTATGCCGGCGATTGCCGACTCGTATTTGATGGTTACAAATCTCTCGACCATACACAATCATAATAGGTGGACGCCGGGTATACATCTTCTTCGGTAGATACGAAGACCCCTTCCCAGATATCCAGCACAAACAGAATCGTTCCCTTCTCAATCCATGGTGCTATATGCGTAATATCCGTAGCCTTGCGATATATCCATAATGGACTGCTCTCATAGCTTCCATCACCTAAGCCACGATACACGCGTACAAATACAGACGTATCCGAGCCCATCTTTAAATCAAATTCATAAGAGATAGAATACTGCACCGTCTGCACCAAATCCGCAATTCCATCATGTGTAAGGTCCGCTGCCGTCTCATACATCACTCTCTCTGGAGACAATACATCATTGTCCAGCGTCGACTGGGCATAGAGGTCCAATATTTTCTCCCATGTCATTGCTGTACCGATATCATCCTCTACCATCCAGCGGAAGTTTTCCTCATAGGTCATGCGATTATCCTGTGTGCTATATACAAGCTTCTGATTCTCGATACCCATAAGCAGATATCCGCTTGTGAAATATCTATTAACCTTTTGGGCAAACTCTGCCCACTTGGTCTTATCCAAATCCTTGACCACCGCATGATAGGTCATCATCTGCGCTTCGTCCTTCCTTGCCAAAGTGCCGCCTAGCAGATAGCCAAGTGTATACTGATAGCTCATATATGCCTTTTCCGTATCAAAGGAATAGTACATCAGACAATCCTGTCCCTCTACATTCACAAGATAGTAAAAGGCATTGTTCTGCGTCTGCTCCATGGTATAGATTCTTACGCCTCCACCTCGGATGACGCTTCGGCCATGCTTCCATCTCCTCCTATCGGTGATGTCTCCTCTGGCCACAACCACACACCAAGTCCTACCAGCATCCCTATAAAGACAATAAGAACCAGTCCCACCACCCATGGAACCGGTTTCTTATCATGTATCATATTGCGGATTAACGCCTTCATCCTTCCAATTACTCTTTTCATAGCCTATTCCTTCTTTATGTTCCTTCTCCTATCTTCATAGTAATAATCATTCAGCAAAGAGTATCCCATTGTTTAGGGCTGTCTACAAGAAAATCCCCATTTGTTTCAGGAACACGTTCATACTCTCCATTCTCGCATGAAACTGCAAATAAAAATCACTATCCTCATACGGTGTCAGGTAGAACATCTGCAAAAACTTCATGTTGACAGCCTTTATCACCGCGTCATTGTCAGCATTGTCTGCATAAAAGGCGCGAAGCCCCTTCGTAAGCCCGTGCCATACTGCAAGAAAGTGCTCATAATCCTTGATACGTGGCATGTTCAGCCACTTATTCACCTTCATCTTGGTCTTGCCCTGCATCGGACACGCATCCTCTAGCAAAAAGTATGTAATCGCATCGCCTTCATAGTTTCTTCCAAGAGGAAACAAACGGCAAAAGCCCGGGCGGCATTCATGAATACTGCAACGCCCCTGTTCATCCAGAAAACTACAGCTTGGCTCCTCTTCGTTCCCCTCCAAAACCATGCGGATATTCGGCAGAATCAGACCATCCTCCACATGAAGCTCTACCTCTTTCGTTAGAAGCTGCTCTATGTTTTTTCCCAGATGCATCGTCATCTGATATACATCATATGGGTCCAGCCAAATCGACTGCCCCATATCACGACAACAAGATGAGCAGCCCCTGCAATCGTGGCAGCCCACCTTAACCATGTCGTTATTACTATATAACTTTCCTATGTTGATATCCATGTGGTACCTCTTTTTTATTCCTCTACATCCATCATCGTTCCGATAAATAGTGGTTTGTAGGTCTCTGTATCCAGAATCATATACACGAATGGGCGATTGAGATATACCTGCTTTGGTTCGTCTGCCAGGGCACTCTCACAGTTAACTCCCACCGATGTGGCTGCACCCGCTTTCGTTCCATTCTCATCTAAACAGATATACGTCTTATGCAACACTCTGTTGATATACAGATTTCCCAAATCAGAGGTTGCCATCCCCGATAAATCTGCGGAAGCACTTGCAAAGGCATCTACCATTCCCATCTCCACCAGTACATCGCTAAGTTCAATATCATACTCTGTTTCAAACTTTGGAATACTTGTATTTACAGAAGTCTTCTGCACGCTTTGCAGCATCTGGTACAAACTCTCTCCATCAAGTGTTGCCACATATTCCTCAACTGTTATACCTTCGTTTGGAAGAAGTGCTACAAACGCATAATCCCCACCCTTATAAGGCTTCATAAAGCCGGTTGCATCCTCACTCTCCAGGTAGTTGTATTCTTCTGAATACATGAAATCGACTGTCGACCATGTACCATCCTCTTTTGTAAATGTATTCTCGCGAATTGAATACTCATGGTACTGCTCCTGCCATTTTGCATCAAATGCCACCGCATTGATCAAATACATAACCGCATCCTGCGATATCTGATTCAGAATGGATGGAATCATCCCATTTGTATTTTTCTTCACCCAGTTGTTAATATCGTCTACAGTACTATCATCAAACGGTGCTGCATATATATCTGCCTCGTAATAATTAACATTCTTTTGGATAAAGTCCTCCTTTACGGAAAGACTTTTTACATCTTTAAACCAGATAGAATTCGCAATATTGATTTCTAATTCTTCTATCTCTTTTGAAGAAGTAATATAGGCACTCATTTCTGGGTTCAAGGCTTCCATGGATACTCCGAAAACCTTTTCCATCTGCGCAAGTGTTTCGCCCTTCGCCCCATTTGCTGTCATTGCAAGGGCGGCAAGAATAGAAATTGGGGAGAGTAAGGTATTTTCCTGCTCATTTCCCTTCGTAGCATTACCCTTTAATGTGTTTTGCAACAATCTTACCGTAAAATCCATAGTTATCTCATGATTATATTCACATGACACAATTGGCCCTAATGTCGTATCCTCTGTACCCTTGACATCTGTATCCGCTTCACTGGACTTTGCATATCCGTCTGTCAAATCCGTCGCCTTTGTTCCACTACATCCGGTAAGTGGTAACACGAGCATGCACGCGAGTGCTCCTGCAAATAATCTTGTCTTCCAATTCTTTTTCATAATCCATTCCTCCTCTACCAATACATCTCACAGATTTTATAGATTGTTTCATAGGTTCCCCTGTCTAGGCTGATATACTGATAGCTTGCTTCATTGTAAAGCACTTTACCATCCTCTAACAGCCAGCAGTGAATGATTTCTCCATCATTTCGCTCAAAGAACAGGTGATATGTCATCTCGTCATCAGAGCCGGACAGATTCTCTGTAAAGCCACATTCTCCACTATACATCGCATCTACCAGCGCATCTATATTAGTTGTATATTCCTGCCCGATTATAACCGCCTGCGCCATGATTTCTGCCTCGCTCATAGCAGAGCTCCAAGACTTATGCACAAGTACGGACACGCTGCTATAATTATCTTTTAGCATAAATCGGTTGCTAAGCTCTTCCGCGGTCGAAAAAACGACGTAATCTCCTGATGCACCACCAGTTGGCCTGTCAATAACACCTTGCGCCCACTCGTTTTCTAGGTCTACAATCTGTGATGTCTCGCTCTCAAACAAGCCTCCAGCATTCTCCTCTAATGAATCGCCGACACTCTCCTTCAAAGAACTCATATCCTCTGACTCTGTATTGGAACCTAACGCTTCCGCATTTCCTCCGTTCGTGTTATACTCTCCTTTAAGGCCACTCCAGACCTGACTTCCGATTACAAGCACACAGATACTTGCCGCCAGGGTTGTCCATCTGCGCCAATGGTGAATCCTATGTGCCTTTTCGTTTGTTTCTCTACTCTTGCGCAGTCGGTCTGTTGCTTCTATCAGGTCATCATCCATGTGACCTAATGCGTCATGGATGAGTTCGCTTTTCTTTTCCTTTTTCATAAAAAGAATCCCTCCTTTTCCAGATATGCCTTCAAACCACATCTGGCACGGTACAATAAGGTTTTTGCCTTTGCTTCCTTTATGCCACAATACTTAGCCGCTTCCTTCAAGGAATCCAGAAAGAAATATCTGCAAATAAAAAGATGTCTTGTTTCCTCCGGAAGTGTGCGAAGATACTGATTAATCGCAATTCCGAGAAGCTCTGCGTCCATCTTGCCCTCTACCATGCTGTTATCCGGGATACAATCCTCCAGCTCTGCGAGCGAGTAGGTATACTCTGTTGGGATACGCTTCTCGCGCGTTCTCTTTCGAATCATATCAATGGACACTCGTCTTGTGATTTTTGCAAGAAAAGTAGACAACACCTGTGGTCTGTGCGGTGGAATCGCCTTCCATGCACGTAGATAAGTGTCGTTTACACATTCTAAACTATCTTCCATATTGTTTAGAATGTTATATGCAATTTTCGTCAGGTACCTTTCATACTTCTGCTGTGTCTCTACAACAGCAGCCTCATCTCGCTCCCAGTACAGGGCAACAATGTTTTCATCTGTCATGACATTTCCTCGTATGAGACGCCTTGTGCACGTTGACTCCTCATACCCTATATCTCGCTATGTTTTTGCGAAGGTTTCATCTTTTTATTATAACTTATCACTCTGGCCATGAATAGAGATTTTTCTAAAAGGAGCGTCTTTGTTGCTTTATAGGAATTTCCTATAAGCAACAAAAGTGAGGTATCATTGATACCTCACTCTCGACTATATCATCCCATTCTGTCAAGGTAGGGACAAAAAATATATTACTTCGACAAACTGAAAGTTTCATAAGCTTTTACCATTATTATATTATTTCACTTTTTCT
>CAYPAM010000129.1:0-4985 GCA_964408715.1 uncultured Lachnobacterium sp. | reverse complement strand
TAATATTGTCGATTCCAATGCTTCCTGCTGAAGTCATGGAATACATAAAATCCGACGCATCCGCCCATAGAGCGTTCGATTGTGTTTTCTTTATTGTAGGTGTCGCACTCTCATCAATATCAAGCACCATACTTGACCCTGCTCCATTTTTATCATAAGAGATTTCAACAGTTGGGTCAATCAAACTTGCGCGAACGTCGAAAAATTTGCGCGAACGTTGACTTTAAAGCCATAAAAATAGGTGAAAGAAAGAATTTCTTCTCTCTCCCACCTATCGTAATATTATTTCTTTTTCTCAAAAAATGGCTTTTTCTTTATATTCCCACGAATCGCTGCATCCAGCTTGCGATAGCGCTCTTCCTGTGCATTATCCTGCTCCCGCATGAGATAATTCATCTCTTTTAGCACCGTCTCCTGCACATCCTTACCAATCTGCTGACTTAACTCCTCATTATTCTGCGCGATTGCTCGTCCCACAATATCACTCATCAGCTCACGGAACTGACTCATGCGCTCTTCTGGAGAAAGCTCAGAAACATTCGATGATACACTTTCCATAGGCTCTAACTCCCCGCTATGTAATATCATGCGTATCGCCTTTAGCTGATATCCCTGATCCTTTAGGTCCTTAATCTTCTGAAATTCCTTGATATTCTCTCGTGTATAGTATCTGTGCCCCATCTCATTTCTTGGAATGGCAAGCTCCAGTTCCTCTTCCCAGTAACGTAACACGTGTGATTCCACATGCACCATATCTGCCGCATCGGAAATCATGTAACGTACTTTTTCCACACTGCTTCCTCCTTATCAATGACTTATATTCATATTATAGGGGTTGTCTTTCGTGTATTCAAATAAATTCGTTCGCCTTTTTTCGACAAACCAAAGGAAGCAGAACAGATTCCTAATGCTCCAAATTCGCAAACTTGGTGTACTCTGGTAACCATGCGAGGTTAACGGTTCCAATAGGGCCGTTACGCTGTTTTGCGATGATGATTTCAGAGATACCCTTCAGCTCGGTGTCCTTGTTGTAGTAGTCGTCACGGTAGATGAACATTACTACGTCGGCATCCTGCTCGATGGCACCGGATTCACGAAGGTCAGACATCATAGGTCTGTGGTCTGGTCGCTGTTCTACCGCACGTGAGAGCTGTGATAATGCAACAACTGGCACGTTTAACTCTCTGGCAAGCGCCTTTAATGAACGTGAAATCTCGGAGATTTCCTGCTGACGGGACTCAGAACCACGTCCGGAACCGGTCATCAACTGTAAGTAGTCGATGATGATGATATCTAATCCATGCTCAAGCTTATATTTACGACATTTACTACGCAATTCGGAGATGCTGATACCTGGGGTATCGTCGATAATAAGCTTGGAATCGCCAATGATTCCTGCACCTTCTACCAGTTTTTCCCAATCGGCATCCGATAGGTTACCGGTACGAAGTGACTGTGCATCTACTCTGGATTCCAGTGAGAACAGACGGTTTACGAGCTGTTCCTTTGACATTTCCAAAGAGAAGATAGCTACGCTCTTGGATTCATGGAATGCCACATACTGCGCAATGTTCAAGACGAACGCCGTCTTACCCATAGATGGACGTGCTGCCACCAGAATCAGGTCGGATGGCTGAAGTCCCGCGGTACGATAATCCAAATCGATAAATCCGGTCGGAATACCTGTCACGGTGCCAGACTGCTTAGATGCTTTCTCTATTTTCTCCAACGCATTCATAACAACCTGTCGGATCGGCACATAGTCCCCACCGGAACGGCTGCTAAGAAGCTGGAACACATCATGCTCTGTTTTGTCCATGACGCTGTCAAGGGATTCCTTGCCTATGTAGCATTCGTTCGCAATATCCTCGGTAATACGAATCAGCTTACGCTTCATCGAGTTGTCCTTTACGATGGTTGCGTAATACTTCACATTTGCAGAGGTTGGTACTGCATTTAAGAGGTCACGCACGAATTCCAGGCTGGAGATTTCCTTTGGAACGTCTTTTTCTTTTAGTTTATTCTGTAATGTCACAAGGTCTACCGGCTGACCCTTGCTATATAACTCCACCATCGCATCAAACAGTATTCCATACTGCTGATGATAGAAATCCTCCTTCAGAAGCATTTCCATGGCGGTTATGATAGCGTCCTTGTCCATAAGCATAGAACCGATTACGGACTGTTCAGCCTCAAGACTGTTTGGCATAATTCGCTTAATCAGTGTTTCCTCCAAGGGGAGTTCCTCCTATCCTTCCACTACCTGTACTGATAATTTTGCAGTTACCTTTGGATGAAGCTTCACTGGAATCTCATAGGTTCCAAGCGCCTTGATTGGGTCACTTAACTGCATTTTCTTCTTATCTAAGTCAAGATTGGTCTGTTTCTTGGTTTCTTCTGCGATTTCCTTTGTGGATACGGTTCCGAAGATGCGTCCACCATCACCGCATTTTACCTTGACAACAACCTTCTGTTCTTCTACGACTTTTCCTAACGCAACCGCTGCTTCGTACTGCTCCTGCGCTACCTTTTCTTCATGCTTCTTCTGAAGCTTTAAGTCATTTAAATTCTTATTGTTTGCCTCTACGCCAAGCTTCTTAGGGAAAAGTGCATTGCGTGCGTAGCCATCGCTGACATTGACGATGTCACCCTTCTTGCCAAGAGACTTCACATCTTCTAATAAAATTACCTTCACTACTCAATATCTCCTTCTTTTAACATTTCATCAAGTGTATCGCAAATTCTCCGCTTTGCTTCCTCGATGGTACAATCGGTCATCTGCGCGCCTGCAACATTCAAGTGTCCGCCGCCGCCCAAACGTTCCATAATCAACTGAACGTTAATCTCATCAATCGATCTTGAACTGATATAGATACGTCCATTGTATTCGGTCAATACAAAGGATGCCTTGATTCCAACAATGTTCAACAGCTCATTGGCAACCTGTGCACCAACGATGGTTGGGCTCTCCACCTTCTCAGCCGGACATACGGAAATCGCAAAGGAATTGCGGTAGACCTCGGCACGACGAACGCCCTCGGCACGAGCCTTGTACGCTTCCATATCGTTGCGAAGCATCTTGCGCACACGCGTTACTTCTGCACCGGATCTTCTTAAATACGCTGCCGCTTCAAAGGTTCTTACACCTGTTTTGGTCATAAAGTTATTGGTATCAATCAAGATACCTGCATAGATACAGTCTGCTTCACAGGATTCTAGCTTGAAGCCTTCCTTGAAATACTGCAACACTTCTGCAACCATCTCACATGCACTGGATGCATATGGCTCGATATAGGACAGTACTGGGTTCTCAATAACCTCTGCCCCCTGTCGATGGTGGTCAAATACACAGATATATTCTGTTCGTTCCAGAAGGGCCGGACACTCGGTATAGCTTGGCTTGTTAGTATCCACAACCATAACCAAGGTATTGCGTCCTACCATCTCAAGTGCTGCATCACTGTCGATAAACATATCTGTTGGATAACCCTTTTCTTCGGTAAAACAATCAATCATTGGTCTTACGGAAGATGTTACTTCATTTACAACAATCTGTGCCTTCTTGCCAAGAACCTTCGCTGCACAGTAGATACCAATTCCGGCACCGATAGAGTCAACGTCCGACAGATTATGACCCATGATAAGTACATTGTCTCTGCCTTCCATGATTTCATGAAGCGCATGTGCCTTTACTCGGGCCTTTACTCGGGTATTTCGCTCTATCTGCTGGGTCTTACCACCGTAATAGTGGATTGCTTCTTTATTCTTGATAACCGCCTGGTCACCGCCACGCGCCAACGCCAAATCAATTGCCGCTCTTGCATAGTCATAGTTCTCGTTATAATTGTTACCACGTATACCAACACCGATACTCAAGGTAACTGCCATCTCATTACCAACCTTGACCGTCTTAACGTCCTCTAACAGACTGAACTTATCTTCTTCTAACTGCTGCAAGTACTTATACTTGAATACAACAAAGTACTTATCCTTCTCCATCTTACGCACCAGACCATCGATATTGGTAAAATACTGGTTTACCTTTCTATCGATTAGGGCTGTAAGGAGAGAACGGTTTACGTCTTCAATACTCTCTAACGCCTCTTCATAGTTATCGATATACACAAGTGCTGACACCTGCTTCTGCTCGCGGTTTTCCAGCTTGTAGCGATACAACTTGGTCTCATCGAACAGATACAATGCGGTAATGACTCCGCCCGACTCACCCATGTCCACATTTCCGCCATCTCCTACCATAGACTCAAAAGGAATATGCGTGATGGATGCACGGTAGATTTTATCCTCGTATTCCATACGAAGCTCCGCAGAATCCTCTGTCTTCAGCAAAAATTCCTTGGTAATTGCAGGAAAGATACCCGTAATGGATTTGTGATACTTCTTATCGATTCCTGTCACCGCACCAAACTGCTCATTAACCCAGAGCACCTTGCCACTTCCATCCAGCAATGCGTATGGAATCTCAAAGTCATTCAGCAAGTGCTTCTGCACGGTTGAGTATTGCGTCGCAAAATTGATAACCTCGTCCGTGATATACTTCTTGCTCCACACATACATGCCTGCAGCAATTATAATATATATCAGCAAAAACGCTGATACTGCAAGCCCGCTTTTTACATCCTGAAGATATATACCTATATTAGCTACTGCAAGAATCGCGCCCACTATGAGCGGCCATTGAAAATGCAGCCAAAGCTTTCCTTTAAACTTGATTTTTCTATCCATATACAGTCTCCTCTTCGAGCTTTTAGTATAACATTTTCCCGCACTTAAATAAAGCATTTTCGACTGATAAAAGCAGAATATTAAAAGGCTACCCATATGTTGGGTAGCCTTAAAATCTAGACACAATATCTATTCTCGGTCTTATTCCTTATCGGTTGCAACCTCTGCAATTGACTTGGTGAGACCGGCAATTCCCTGAATCTCAGATGGAATAATAATCTTGGTAGCCTTGCCATCTGCAG
>CAYPAM010000128.1:0-5079 GCA_964408715.1 uncultured Lachnobacterium sp. | reverse complement strand
TAATTCCAAAGATATCGAATTTCGCAAAAGTCATATAGAGCGGAAGCATGATTGTGTGTGTAGGAATAACAATCATAACAACTACGCATCCAAATAAGAGCTTTTTAAATGGAAATTCATATCTTGCGAATCCATAACCTACCATAGAACATATCAGCACCTGAATCAAAGTCAGTGATAACGAATATAGCAGCGATGCCACTGATGTATGGGAATAATCCAAGTACTTGTATGCCATCTCATAGCGTTCCAACGTTGGTTCCTCTGGAATCAGATAAACCATCGGATTATAGTTATCTGCATTGGAGAAAAATGAACTGCTGATAATTCCGATTACCGGTCCGAGTATTACGTAACAGATACCCACGATGACCACAAATTTAAAAGCAGAAAATAAATACGATTTCGCTTTTTTCTTAAACTTATCCATCTTTTTCTCCTTTCCTAGTTATAGTAGAAGGTTCGCTTCTGAATGAATCTGCAGACAATTACCAGAATCAAACAGGTAACCACTGTAGAAACCAAACTAAATACAGAACTTAATCCATAATTGTTTTGTTTAAATGCTGTCTCATACGCCAGCTCTACTACCTCTGAATTTACGAAGCTGTCCACAACGGTATATACAACGTTTGTTACGATATGCGGCATAACCATTGGGAATGTAATCTTCCAAAATGTTTCATATGCAGTAGCTCCTTCAATCTTGGATACCTCATACAAGGAGCTTGGAATCGACTGTAATGCTGCGATGAAGATAACAATCTGTACACCGGAAGCACTTACAATATCACTGATTCGGCTAACCGCCCCCGTAACATATTCAAGCAACTCCGTTGGAAGACCAAGGCTTCCAAACATTTGTATGTAATATGACATGTTTACGCCGCCGGTTGCAGCCTCAGCCATCTCGGCACTCGCGTTTGAGATACCACCACTCATCATGCTTCTTGCCAGTTCCATCGCATCCATAATTGCTTCTGCGTTCAGAAGTACCGGAAGGAAAACGATAGCTCTTACGAGTGTTCTTCCTCTGAACTTCTGATTCAAAAGTAATGCTACGAACAAACTAAAGAAGGTAATCAGCGGTACGTCAATCAACATATCTGCGATTGAAGTCGTCAAAACCTGCTTGTAGGAAGCGTGTACACGGAATGCATAGATAAAATTATCTAACCCTACAAAATCCAGTGTATATCCGCCACCTGGGTTAACCGTCAGCTCAGAAAATGAAAACTGCACGGTCATAAACAAGCTTCTTGCATAAAACCAGATAAAACCAATCAGCCATGGAAGGATAAACATATATCCTGTAATACTTCTTTTCTTAGAAAGAGACAATTTTTTGTGTTTTTGCTTCATTATTTTGTCCCTCCTATTCCATAACCTTTTGCTGGAACGGATACGCCGTCAACGACCTGTTCCGTTTCAGAATTATTGATATAAATGGTAACTCCATTGCTGTAGGTTACTACTCTTACATCATTATCAAGAATCTGATGATTTACGATACTTGCACCATTTACATTCTTAAGAACTGCGTTTACCTCTTCATAGATAGAAAGCGCATCTTCTTTCCAATTCTCATAGGTTGTTGCATAGTATCTGTTCAATGCAGTGTTCTTAATATCACTTGAGTTCTCCCAAGTAAATACAAAGTGAGGTGCTGCACCGGTTTCAAGCAGATTCAATACGATTTCCGTACGGTCAACCGTATCACTAAGGTTAATAACGGTGCCTGAATAATCGATACATCCATGAATCAGCATTGAGTAGAATGGAACTGTTTCATCTACGATGAAGTAATCATTAGCACTAAGAGGCGCATTGATAATATCGTCTGCATAACCAAATGCATAATCATTCGCTGCATTCAGCAGGATATTCTTCTCGGTTCCTTCTAGTTTTGCAAGAGAATCTAACACCACGTCAAGTGCCTCTTCTCTTGTGATTACATTGGTTCTCTTCTTATCGGAATGTAATTCATTGCCTAAGTCTCGTAAAGAAATACCACTAATCTCGTATTTTTCCATAGAGTCTACGAATTCATCAACATAGCGTCCAAGGAATTTTGGTGATAACAGATAATAGTAGTTCTCTGCATAACCCAGACCAGAGGTTTGTCTTAATGTTGCTGGGTTAACAAGACCAAATTCTGCGATATATCCGCCACCATAATATCTGGAGGTCTCATCTCCTTCTAAATATCTGGAGCTGATGTACGTTACATGCTGGAATGCGGTATCTGCATAGAAGCTGCTGCCATTTTCGGAAAGTAATGCACTCAAATCTTCTAAGTCACCTTTTCCACCCATACTAAGTGGGATCCAAATCTGGTCCACCACATCATGGTAATATCCACCATTCATCCAGCCCTGGAAATTCATGACCTGATTGGTGATACCGTTGTCTGCCAAATCCTGATAGATTTGACCAGCCTCTTCAAAGGAGGTCATCACGTACAAGCCTTCGTACTGTGTTCCAAGGAAATACTTGGTCATCTGCACGCCACCTAAGATATCGTAGTAAAACTTGATATCCTCTGTAGTTGCTTCCTGCACCGTCAACACGCCCTCTTTGATGAGACGCTCACGATAATAATTTGCTGCACCTGCATATCCGCTATTTTCTTCGGTCAGCATGGTGTATTTTACGGTAATATTGGCATCGTAAAAGTTTTTCTCTACAATCGGAATATCTGCTTCGTTACCGGTTGTTCCAAACATTGCCAGCTTATCATTACCACGAACAACGAAGGTTGGATATACATAATTGTATTCGTTGATTTTTCCTGAAATAGATGCTGTCAGGTATGCATATGACGCACCATCTTCAATCGTAGCAAAAACACTGCTGTTCTCTCTAAAGATTCCATACAATGCCATAGTGGAATCCTGTGTGTTTTCGCGAACGGTATATTCTGCCATAAGAGGATCAATACCGTATACATACTCAGAATAGTTTTCCGCGGTTGTCTTTCCGTTATTGAAATAGATAAGTGAACCGGAGCCATTTGGAACCAGCATATAGCCTTCTTCCTCTAATCCTGCTGCACCAAAGTATCGAAGCAGCTGGATACGGTAGATGGAACCACCACCATTTTCCTGAACTGCGCTCATTGGAATCGATACATCAACTGCATCCTCATTCAAGCGATATTCCACTGGAACGGTGAATGAAATAGGGATAATTCCTTCTACTCCAGAGCCTTCCATCTCACGGTTATAATCTTCTTCTGTAAAGCCTGCATTTTCAAAATATGTATTCAGCTTACGTAGCTGAGATGCACCGCTTACCGCTGATTCAAGCAATTCGTAGTAATTCTCTGCAATCGTGCTTTCCTTATATTTCTTTGACACAAATTTGGCTTCGTCTTCAGGAAGCGCTGCAATAACTGCATCCAATGCCTCCTTGCTGATATACTGTGGAACGACACCTGTCTTACTACTTAGGTCGCCGATATAGTAGATAAAACGAATACCATTTTCGATTGCTTCTACTTCTAACTGTCCTAAAGAAGTACAATAACTATAGGAATCCATCGTTCCCTGCGTTCTAGATGAGTTAAAGTATTCGATAATTAACTGTGATTTTAAGTAGTTCTTGTTAGTTACATTGGCAATACCGTCCTCATCTGCACCAATCGGGTTGGAATATGTAATCTGTTCATTACGTTTGTCGTAGATTGCAACATCACCTGTTTCTGCATTGACATACAGCTTTAAGGTGTCATTTTCTGCTGCAAGCTCCATTCCTTCCACACTGCTTGTGCTTTCCTTGATTGGACTATACTCTGTTCCCTCCTCGTATTCATAAGAAGAAAGAACGTCTCTATATTCGTTATGAAAATAGTAATGGATTAACCAATATGCAATCAATCCGATTACAACTGCCAGGACGATTCCTACAGACAGTGCTATGATTTTTTTCTTCTTGTTCTGCATAGTCGTCCTCCTACATTCTATAGATTAATTCTTGATAAATGCTATAAAAGAAGCTATATACCTGACCCACAAGGTCTGCTAAAAGCAACGCGATAAAAATCATGATAAACATAGCAACAAAGGTCAGAAAAACGGTAATCAGTGTTTTTCCTAATGTGTAGTTATGCACTACCATAATTCCCATCATCATCATGATAAGTCCGTATACAACACCCGCCATAAAAATCAACCAGTAGAAGCCACCTTCGTCTTCTGTGATAAACTGACTGAAAATAGTTGCAATGTTGACACAAACAATCATTGGGGTCATCGCATAACCAATTGCAATTGCAATGTCTTTTAGTCTTCCTTCGCCTTCCATCAAGCAGGTAACAGACCAGTTACCAACACACACCAGCAGATACAATAGCAATACCGCAAACAGCTCTGTGATAGCGTTTACATCCAGCGGGTCTGTCTCGTTTACGACAAAGCTCGCTGAAATACGGTTAATCGAAAAACTGATTGAAAATAAAATGACTAATATAATCGCAATTGGAACACTGCCTCTATCGCGATGACGAATCTCATAATATGCATCCATAGGATGGCTTACCGTGTAGAATGCGTATTTCCATTTCTCTTTGGAAAATAAATTCCTTGAAAGAAACTCTTTCATGCAGTAACCCCTCCTTTTTTGCTTATTTTCTTTCTAACTCTCTTTATCACCTGGAATCCGATAACCAAAACCAGAACTCCAGTTAAGATATAGCCTAAGTTCTCTGTTAAGAATTCATTGCGGTATCTCTTCCATGCGATGGAATAATACTTCACATTCATTCCTAACTCCAGATGTTCCATGGCAAGCTCATAATCTCCAGATGACAGATAAGCTTTTCCAAGACCAACATTGGCAAGCTCGTTGTTTTCATCCAGCTTCAAAACTGCCTGCCACTTTTCAATCGCCAGAGTCTCATCTCCGTCATAGCGAAGACCTACCGCGTCATTAATCAGGGAACCATACTCGGTTACATCAAACTTGATAATCGTTCCGCGATAAGCATCTAACACGACGAGCTGACCATTGATTTCCTCGACGGCAACCGGTGTATTAAAGGTGCCCTCCTGGCTACCAAGTCCACCAAAAATGTATAAG
>CAYPAM010000127.1:0-5159 GCA_964408715.1 uncultured Lachnobacterium sp. | reverse complement strand
GAAGAACTCTCTTTTTACGATGCCTTTGATTACAAGCCACGCAAGGAACAAGGTGCATAGGATTTTCAGCAATGGAATACTTGGAATGATACCCAAACCATTGCCAAGCAGATACAATGCTAACAAAATTAATGCGATTCCGCCTTCTATATTTCTTTTTTTCATTTTTTTAACCTCTTTTCTTCAATTTTTGCCATTAATATCTTGAAATAATTCCTTGAAACAAATACCTTCTTGCTAGAGCCTATGAATTCCACCTCACTCGCTCCTGTGATATTCTTGTGAATTGCCCGAATCTTGGAGGCGTTTAGAATCGAAGACTTGGACACGCGGATGAAGTCCCCCGGCAAAAGCTCTTCTAATTCATAGAGTCGATATTTGGTTTCGTAAATCTGTGTTGCTGTATGAACGACAACGCCGCTTGCGTCTGTTTCAAAAAACAGCACCTCCTCCACTGTGAGGTAATATTCTGTTTCCCCTTTTGTGACTTCCAATTGCATTCTCGAGTTGACAGCATCTGTGATACGCTTTTGAATGGATATCACGTCTTCATTTAGCGACTTACATCGGATGACGATTTCCTCTTCCGCAAGCCCCTCATCAATCTCAATCTTTATCTTCATATCTACTCCTGTGTTCTTGATAATTGCATTATAAAAAAAGAACCTCCTGATGTAAATAGCTTTACATCAAGAGGTTAAAATTTGCTCCTAACAAGTCAAAAAGTTTAAATATGTTTCAGTATTTCCTTCGCTACGTCAAGATATGGGTTGTCAATTGCATAAAACTCACCCTTGTCTGCTGCCTCTGCATAAGCAGGGTTAAGTGGAAGCTTGCCGAGCAGGTTGATTCCTAACATATTTGCAGTTTCTTCGATTTTGCTTTCCCCGAAGATGTTGATTTCCTTGCCACAATCCGGACATTTTAAGAAGCTGAAGTTCTCTACAACACCAAGCACCGGAACCTGCATCATATTTGCCATGTTGTAGGCTTTTTTCACAATCATCTGCACCAATTCCTGTGGAGAGGTTACGATAACAATTCCATTTACCGGAAGTGACTGGAATACAGTAAGTGGTACATCACCTGTTCCTGGTGGCATGTCTACGAATAGATAGTCGACATCACCCCAGCAGGTATCACTCCAGAACTGCTTTACAGCGCCCGCGATAACCGGTCCACGCCATACAACAGGAGCCTCTTCATCCTCCATCAGCAGGTTGATTGACATAATCTTGATTCCGTCCTTTGATTCAAGTGGAATCATTCCTCTTTCATCACCGATAACCTGTCCCTTTACGCCAAACATCTTTGGAATCGAAGGTCCTGTGATATCCGCATCTAAGATGCCTACCTTGTAGCCAGCCTTTGCCATAAGTACCGCCAGTGAGGAAGTCACAAACGACTTACCTACACCGCCCTTGCCACTGACAACGCCGATTACGTGTTTAATATTGGAATGCGCATTCATTTCTTCCAACAAGCTCTTAGGGTCTTTGCTTGGGCATCCCTCACAGCTTGAACGTGTGCAGCTTGAAGCACCACTGCAGCTTGAATTTTCTGGCATTTTATAATCCTCCCTTTTTGTCTACCTGTATTACGGTAAAGTAATTATTTCCAATCTGTTCCCAGACTTTTTCCTGAATGAGTTTGGTGGTTTCCGCATCTGACAAAGCGAACTCATACGGAATCACCACATCAAAAATAAGATTGTTGTGGCTCTCTCCTAATACCACACGAAAATCGTGAAGCGATAAGCTGTCTCCAATGCTTTTTACAATGCTCTTGCATTGTTCCTTTAATGCAAGCACGCGCTCATCCTTCGTTGCAACCGGGTCCATATGTATGGTTGTAAGACATCCCAGCTCCGCACGAAGCTTCGTCTCAAGATTGTCAATTACATCATGCAACTGCAGAATATCACCTTCCGCCGGCACCTCTGCATGAAGCGAAATCACACGTCTGCCTGGTCCATAATCATGCACAATCAAATCATGCACACCCACGATAGATTCCGGATCAAATTCCATCACTCTGGTTTCAATCTGCTCCACGAACGCCGGGTCTGGTGCCTGCCCCAAAAGCGGGTCCAGCGTATCCTTCGCCGCATTGATGCCTGCCCAGAAGATGAGCAGTCCTACTGCCAATCCACAGATTCCGTCGATTTGGATATCTGTAAAATGAGCAATCAGAGTTGCTACAAGAATTACCGTTGTAGATACACAATCGCTTAAGCTGTCTACACCCGTTGCACGCAAAGAAGCGGAATTGATTTTCTTACTGATTTTGAAATTGTAAAATGCCATAAAGCACTTCACCACAATAGATGCTACCAGAATCCCTACAATCACATAGGAAAACTCAATGTCTGCCGGATGTATAATCTTGTCTATCGAATCCTTGATAAGCTCAAATGCCATAAGCAATATGACACCTGCAATCGCAAGACCTGACAGATATTCAATTCGCCCATGTCCAAATGGATGGTCTGCATCCGGCTTTTGCTCTGCCAGCTTAAACCCTGCCAGCGTAACTACCGATGAGCCTGCATCCGACAGGTTGTTAAAGGCATCTGCCGTAATTGCAATGGAATGGCTCAGTGTTCCCGCAAAGAACTTCCCGGCAAAAAGCACAATGTTCAAGATAATTCCAAGTATTCCACAGCGCTTGCCATAAGCGCTTCTTTCTTCCTCTGTCATAACTATTCTACCACCCCAATTCTATCAAATGGATAATAGATAAAGCCCGCTTTACCAATAATCTTTTCTCTTGCAACATAGGTGTTTTTCCAATAGCGCGCATCCCTTGATGTATTACGGTTATCACCCATTACAAAGTAGCAGCCGTCTGGCACCTCGAATTCATAAGGCCCAGTTCCGTATATCCATTCCTCCTTCAAATATGGCTCGTCAAGTGGCTCTTCGGAATCATTAATATACACCAAACCATCAATAATTGTAACCTTTTCTCCCGGAAGTCCGATAATACGCTTTACAAACTTCTGCGATTCATCATCCGGATAATAGAAGAAAATAATATCGCCTCGCTCCGGCTCCTCAAACAGATATGCCAGTCGATTGCCAAACAACTGGTCATCCGGCATGATTGTATTCTCCATGGAACCTGTTGGAACCAATGCATTGATAATAACGAAATTCTTCAAAATAAAAATACACACAAAGGTAACTGCAAGTGTAATCACCCAGCTTCGGATTTCCTTCTTTAAGTTTGATTTTTCTTCCGCTTTTCTCTCAGATGCCCTCTGAAGTGCTGACTGTTCCTCTTGGGAGTCATGAAAAATAGCTTCCGAATCAACGGCATCCATGTCGTCTTCTTCAAGACGTGGCACGTCGTCCAGCTCCTCATCCAGATTCATGACCTCTACGGTATCTTCTACATCATTTATCAAATTGGCCTCTAAGTTTTTTTTATTTGTGTTGCTCATCCCTTTTAACTCTTTCTCACAATTCTCATATGAATTGATTTTACGCATCCAGATGCACCTTGATTGCGTCTTCCACACGAGCACGCACCATAGCTGCAATCTCATTGGTACTCATATCTTTGTATTCTTCATAATAGATTGGCTCTAAATAGTGAAGCTGTACCTTGACTGGTTTGCTTCCCTTTTCGTCCAATACCCTATAGCTGTCAACAAATGCAAATGGCACAATTGGACATTTTGACTTGGTAACGCACTTAAATGTACCACCATGAAACTCGAGCATTTCATTGCCCTTCTTGCTTCTCGTTCCCTCTGGGAAGATCAGGAATGTACGTCCCTCTTCTATCTCCTTGGACACTCCCATAATCACCTTCATGGACTGTCTGACATCCTCTCTGTCCATCGGGTAGGATTTCGTACACTGTACGATTTCATGCAGAAATGGAATCTCGTCCAATTCCTTTTTCAGCACCGCTGCTAACGGACGTTCCACCGTATGCACGATAGCAATTACATCAAACAACCCCTGATGATTTCCGCACAACAAAAATCCCTGTTCCTGTGGAATCCTTTCAATATTCTCTACTCCAGTCACTTCTAAATCAATGTTTCCGCTTTGCAGAACATGCTTCAAAATATAACGGATGTGTTTGTATTTTTCTTCGAAGCTATAATCATCTGTATGCTTTGCGTAATGACGCAGCTTAAACCACGCAGATGGCACCTTCCAAAAATTTCTAAGGGCTACTAATACGATTCGATTCATATTGTTTTCTCCTTTTCGCGCGTAACTCTATTTGCTCATTCTTAGCGCTTAGGACGGCAAGAAACACCAACACCGAGCGCGCCTGGGCCTGTATGACAGCAGATACCGAGTGACAGATTCGCTGCCAACACTTCCATACCCGGGAAAAAGTCCTTGATTTCTGCTACCCATGCAGCGGTTGTCTCTTCATCTGCGCTTGTAGCCGCAAGCAGATATACCTCGCCTCTATCATAATATTCCTTGAAGGTCGTCTCCATGTCCGCTTTGATGCTTTCTAACATCTCCTTTTTCGCCTTCTTCATACCGCGGGCATTCTTGTAGCTTTCTAACAGACCTACACCAACTCTTAAGATTGGCTTGATATTAAGCAGACTTCCCACTACTGCTGTTGCAGCCGAGATACGTCCACCTTTTTTCAAAAAATCGAGTGTCTCTACCGCAATGTAGATAGACATCTTATCTTTTTCTGACTCCAACACTTCCTTGATTTGTGCGGCTGACAAGCCCTCCTTCACCATCTCAAGCGCATCCATAATCGAACGCACAAGCGGCGTCGATACTCGTCCATTATCTACAACGAATACTCGTCCTTCAAATTCTTCGTCCTGTGCCAAAGCCATTGCTGTATGGCAGGAACCACTTAATCCACTGCTCATTGGAATATATACGATACTTTCATACTCCTGTAAAGCAGCTCTCCAAAAATCCATAACCTCCTCTGGAGAAGGCTGAGATGTTGTCACATCTTCTCCAGTATTTAATCTTTCAAAAAAACTTTCTCTTGTCAATGATACTTCTTCATAATAACACTCTTCGCCAAAATAAAAAGGCATTGGCAGGATGCGAACACCTAATTCCCATCCAGCATCTGGCGAAAGTCCGCTATGACTGTCGGTTGCTATCAAAATCTTCTGCATACTCTATTCCTTTCTGCCGCATATCGGCAAG
>CAYPAM010000126.1:0-5253 GCA_964408715.1 uncultured Lachnobacterium sp. | reverse complement strand
CTGACACTTCTGCTCCTGTCACAGAAACAATGATTACTGATGGTGTATCATCACAGGCGCTACAGCTTGCATAGAACTTTAGTGGCTGCCCTTTTTGAATGATTACCGTTCCTGTCGCTGGAATTTGGCTCTTTTTACCTACGTATGCTTTTTCAATCTCCTGATGCAGTGCATCATTGGACTTCTCATAGGATGGTTTCTCAAAGGTAATCATGCTCTTATCATTGCGCTGTTTGAAGTATTCGCTCGTAAAACCACAGCGGTTTCCCAGCTCATACAAATGCTGCATATCTTCCTTCGATACCTGCTTCTCAAGGTCGATGTATTTTCTATAATATGACACTACACCTGCCGCATATGAAGCCTGTTTCATGCGGCCTTCTATCTTCAAAGAATATACCCCTGCATCACGCAGCTTCTGTAAATATTCAATTCCGCACAGGTCCTTCAGGCTTAAGACATAGGATTCTTTTTTGTATTCCTTTTTCTGTGCATCCAATACTGCATAGGAGAGTCGGCAAGGTTGCGCGCAACGCCCTCTATTGCCACTTCTTCCACCCAACATACTGCTAAATAGACATTGTCCGGAATAAGAATAACACAGCGCACCATGAATAAAGGCCTCCAGCTCTACCTCTGCCTCCATGCGAATGCGCTTCATCTCTTCAATCGTCAATTCGCGCGCTAGTACCACACGCTCTACCCCAAGATTGTTAAGAAATTTTGCACCTTCTACACCGGTAACCGTCATCTGTGTACTCGTATGAATTGGAAGCTTCGGAAAATACTCCCTGATATATGCAATTACGCCAAAATCCTGTACGATTACAGCATCTAAGCCTCTTTCATAATACGGCAGCAAATACTCATACAAACCATCATATAGTTCCTCATTTTTAAAGAGTGTATTTACAGTCAAAAAAAGCTTTTTCCCTCTCAGATGCACATAATCAATCGCTTCTAATAGTTCCTCTTCGGAAAAATTATTCGCATATGCACGTGCTCCAAACCTGCTTCCGCCAACATATACAGCGTCTGCACCAGCTTCGATAACTGCCTTTAGAATTTCAAATGAGCCCGCAGGTGCAAGCAATTCAAAATCTTGTTTCATCATATCATAGGCTCCTTAATATTCATTGCATTAATTCTTTAAGAATTACTTAAAAACAGGGACAGATTATCTTCTGTCCCTTGGTTAACACACTATTCTAAGAGATTATTTCTTTGAACCAATTCCCTCCAATAATGCATCCTCTAGGGTTGCTTCCAGTCTGGCCTTGTTCAAAAGCAGCTCTCTGTTCTCTGCTTCTAATTCCTTGATTCGCTCGTCTGCACTCTCTGCCTTAATCTGATTGGAAATTAAATCATGCTTCAAATCATACAGCTCTCTGTCCTTCATCTCCATATCACGTTCTAACTTCTCTACCTGGGCTTTTGCTTTAAAATAATCATCCGCAATGTTAAGCTGAATCAAAGTACTCTTCATATTACCCGGAAGATGTCTTGTGTTATCCAATGCGTCAAACTCGTTTATTTTGCTATTAATATAAGCAGCTACCTTCTGAAGATACTCCTCCCCTTCATAACCGCTTAACGTATATACCTTTCCATCAATCACAACTTCTGCACTTGTTTTCGCAGACATAACGTATCCTCCACTTCATAAAATGTGTCCCAACACATTTCTAAACACTATATATAGTATAATTATACATTCATATCCTGGATTAAGCAACCACTAATTGCTTTCCATGCGCTGTAATCCAAAATGTTCATATGCCAAGTCTGTAACTACTCTTCCCTTTGGTGTACGATGAATGAAGTTGTTCTTTACCAAATATGGCTCATAAACATCCTCTATCGTGCCAGAATCTTCCCCAATAGAGGCTGCAAGCGTTTCAAGCCCAACTGGTCCACCCGCAAACTTCTCAATAATCGTAAGAAGAATGTTTCTGTCAATCTGGTCTAATCCAAATGTATCTACTTCCAACAAATCCAGGGCAAATGACGCTACCTCATAGGTAATATTTCCATCATATTTTACTTCAGCAAAGTCACGCACACGCTTTAACAAACGGTTTGCAAGGCGAGGTGTACCACGTGATCTTCTTGCCAGCTCGTAGGCACCCTTCTCATCAATCTCTACATCCAGCTTTTTAGCCGACTGAATAATAATTGTTTTCAGCTCATCCACCGTATAATATTCCATGTGGCTGATCACGCCAAAACGATCACGAAGTGGAAGCGACAGCATACCAGCTCGCGTCGTTGCACCTACCAGCGTAAACTTTGGCAGATTGATACGAATCGAACGGGCAGACTCACCCTTTCCAATCATGACATCAATTGCATAATCCTCCATTGCAGAATATAATACTTCCTCTACCTGACGATTCAGACGATGAATCTCATCAATAAACAGAATATCTCCCTCTGCCAAACCATTTAATATCGCAGCCATCTCACCAGGCTTTGCAATTGCCGGTCCTGAGGTAATCTTAAGATGCGTTCCCATCTCATTGGCAATAATCCCTGCCAGAGTGGTCTTGCCAAGACCCGGAGGTCCAAAGAATAATACATGGTCTAATGCCTCACCACGACCTCTTGCAGCATCAATATACACCTTCAGATTGTCCTTGATTTTTTCCTGACCAATATAATCCGCCAGAGTCTGAGGGCGTAGGCTTGATTCAATTTTGATATCTTCCTCTTGCATCCTTGTGGAAATCACACGTCTTTCCATACTCTATCTCCCCTACGTAAAACCTTTGATTTAGTACGCATTTTGTTAAAATTAAATCCTAATTATAAAAACGACATATGTTTCAAAGCCTGCTTTAACACAGCCTCTACATCCATATCTTCGGTTATCTCAACCTTGGCAACTGCCTTTAAGCTTTCGGATGAGGAATATCCCAATGCAGTAAGTGCCATCACTGCATCATTCTTCACCTGATTATTTGAGGTTACTTCATGAGCCCTTTCATTTACCAGCTTCTTCTCAAATGCATCCTCTAAAGACATCTTATCCTTAAGCTCCAAAATCACTCTCTGCGCCGTCTTCGCCCCAATGCCAGGAGCCTTTGCAATCGCCTTTGAATCTCCGGCTAAGATTGCAAAACGAAGGTCGTCTGCGGACAGTGAAGACAATATTCCAAGCGCCCCCTTTGGACCGATGCCGCTAACTGAAATTAATTGTTTAAATAAGTTTAAATCATCCTTTGTCAAAAATCCATACAACACCATTGCATCTTCACGAATATACAGATATGTATGAATCTTACATTCTTCCCCCAATCCCGGCAGGTATTCAAAACAATTGGTTGGAATATAGATGTTATAGCCGACCCCATACACATCGATTACGATATGGTCTAATTCTACTTCTGCCAGTGGCCCTCTGATATATGAATACATCGTCCTTCACCTCTTATCATTTTTACGTGACTATCTTACTCGCATTAATTTGCCAATGCGAAGAAATACCTCCTGTGCTACCACACCGATACATGCACCTGTAATAAAACCTGCAATCATAAGCACCGGCACATAATATAACACATAGTAATTATCTACTAATATCGTTGCAATAATCATCTGACCGATATTGTGCATGATTCCACCTGCGATACTAACAGAGATACAGGATAGCTTATCTGTCTTTTTTAGCAGATACATTACCAGCAGACTTAGTAGTCCGCCTGCCAGAGAATATGCAATTGCAACCACATTTCCGAACATAAAGCCGGAAATCGTAACTCTCATAAGCGAGAGCACAAACGCTTCTTTTCCACCCATACTATACAGTGCAAAAACAATTACAATATTTGCAAGTCCCAGCTTGATTCCCGGTATTCCAATTGGAACGGGAATCAGCACTTCGATATAGCTACATATGAGCGCCAAAGCAAGCATAACACCTAAATACGCTGTTTTTTTCTTCATCTATTTCTCCCTCAAGTTTGCTTGCAAACTTGCAAGCGTCAGAATGACGCTTTGTTAACGAATAATCAAATCTACATCGGAATTCTCATCACTTGTTACTGTAACCACCACCTTATTTGGAAGGCAAATGATAGACTGCTTATCATAGCAGATTTCACTCTGGTTGACACATAACTGATCCGGACAGCTTGCAGTTGTCATATATGCTTTGCCATCCTTGATATCAATGATATTGACATGCTCACCCTCACCAACGGTAATCGTCTGTTCTTCCAAAAGGGAATAGGTTCCATAAACATCGCCATCCACCGTAATGGTGATATAGCTTCCCTTTACAGCACCGCCTTTGTATACAGCAACAGATACTGCAATGCAAAATACCAGCATGAGCCCGATAAAGATTACGTCGTTCTTTCCGAAACGCTTATACATCTTCTTCAACCTTTCCATAATAATAGAAGCCTTTACACTCCTCTAGACGCACCTGATAAATATTGCCAATCATATCCGGTGTTCCAGGGAAATGCACCACCGAGCTATTATCCAAACGGCCTGTAATCAAGCTGGCATCCTGCGCATTTACTTCTTCTGCCAATACCGGCATTACTTTTCCTTCTAATGCAGCCGCCTTCTTGGTTGATATCTCTGATACCTCACGAAGCAGTCTGTCAAAATGACATTTTACCTCTTCCTCTGGCACCTGATTCTCCATCGCTGCAGCCGGAGTTCCTGTACGTTTTGAATAAATAAAGGTAAATGCACTATCGTATTCTACCTGTTTTACAACATCTAAGGTCTCAAGGAAGTCTTCTTCGGTCTCACCTGGAAATCCCACAATAATATCCGTGGTAAGTGCAATATCCGGAATCTCCTTGCGAAGCTTACGCACAATTTCAAGATATTGCTCCTTGTCATAATGACGATTCATAGCCTTAAGTATTCTAGAGCTTCCAGACTGAAGTGGAAGATGCATATGCTTACATACCTTATCACAGTCTCGCATCGCATAGATAAGTTCATCCGATAAATCCTTTGGATGAGAGGTCATAAAACGAATACGTTTTAAACCTTCAATCTTGTTGATTTTGCGAAGAAGCTCTGCAAAAGTAATCGGTTCCTCAAGATTCTTGCCATAAGAGTTTACATTCTGTCCCAACAGCATAATCTCGCATACTCCATCTGAAACAAGACCTTCAATCTCACGAATGATATCCTGTGGCTGACGGCTACGCTCACGTCCGCGTACATATGGAACGATACAATAGCTACAGAAATTGTTGCAGCCGAACATAATATTGACACCGGACT
>CAYPAM010000125.1:0-5333 GCA_964408715.1 uncultured Lachnobacterium sp. | reverse complement strand
CGAGACTTTCAAGACCTCTATGTACAAATCCAATAGAAGGAATTGCTTCAACAACCTTTTCATCCTCAAGAACCAGGTCCAAATGAATTGGTTCTGGAAGAACCGGATGCTGAGGTCCAAAAGGTACAATACTCTGTTTTGCCATCTCTCTTTCCTCCTACTTCTTAATAAATGGTGCTTCTTCGTTAATACGATATAACTTATTCTGGTAATCAAGGTTAATCATCTGAACATTTACACCAAATAATTCTTTCATTTCGTTTTCATAAAGGAATGCGTATGGATAAAACTCTGTAATACTGCAAACCTCAGTGTCTTTGTCGATAACAACACGAAGAATCAAGTATTCGTTTGTATCATCATTTGCAAAAGAATAACTCAAATGAAGCTTTTCTTCTGCGTAAGCACAGCAAATCTGTGAAAGGCGTAAGTTCTGGTTCTTAAGCGCCATTACTTCACCAAGTAACTGATCTGGAGTAATCTCTTTCATTACATTTCCCGGATTCTTAATTTCCATCACCTGCGTTCTCCTTTCCATCTTCTGATGCAGCCGCATCTTCCACTGTTTCTACTGCTTTGGCTTTAGTAGCTTTCTTCGAAGCCTTCTTAGCAGCCTTCTTCGCTTCTTTCTCTGCCTTGATATCCGCAAAGAATTGTTCTTCCTGCTTATCAGCCTTTTCCTGCCACAAAGCAATTGCTTTTACAATACCATCGATGATAGCCTGTGGTCTAGCCGCACAGCCTGGTACATAGATATCAACCGGAATTGTGGTATCAGCACCACCAATGATGTTGTAGCACTCCTTGAAAACACCACCGGTACAAGCACATACACCGACTGCTACTACAACCTTTGGCTTTGGCATCTGGTCATACAACTGCTTTACAACGGCCTGGTTCTGTGTGTTAATTCCTCCTGTAATCAGGAAGATATCTGCCTGCATTGGGTCACCGGTGTTGATGATACCGAAACGTTCTGCATCATAAACTGGCGTAAGGCAAGCCAAAACTTCTATATCACATCCATTACAGCTTGATCCATCATAATGGAGAAGCCAAGGAGATTTTTTTACGTTTCCCATAATTTCTTCCTTTCTAAGCCGCAATCATAAGAATAATAAGGTTTACACCTGCCACGAGGATTGTAACACCCCATGCCAACTTAAGCATTACCGGCCATTTTACACGAGCTGATGTATTGTCGATTAAGATTTCTAAGAAATAGGTCGCCAATACTGCAATTACAGCTACAAGATAGCTCCATGGATTGCTGCTTACGAAAAACAATCCAACAAAGCCCATCAAAAATACATGTTCATACCATTCCGCAATTTCATAGAATGCAAGTGTTTTTGCACCCATATCGGTAGTGATACCCTTTACCAGCTCCTGATGTGGATGGTGGGAAGCACTCAGGTCAAATGGTGATTTGCGCAACTTAATTGTAAGAATGAACACAAAAGCAATGAAAAAGCCTGGTGCTTTTACAATTGCCGGAACCTCTGCCTGAATGATATCTGACACGTTGAAGGAACCTGTTGCCAGATAAAAGCCAATACAAGCAAGCAGAACTGCCGGTTCATAACTCATCATTGCAAGCATCTCACGAGAGGCTCCAAGGTTACTGTATGGTGAGTTTGTAATACAAGCTGCAAAAATCAGGAATGTCGCAGCCGTTGAAAGGAGGAAGAAGCAAAGTAAGATGTCACTTCCGCCAAAGAACATACAGCCTGTAAAAATAACCGTTAACAAAAATGAAATTACCAAGAAAATCTGCGCTGGGTTTACAATGATAAACTGCTTGGAAAACAACTTCCTTACATCATAAAACGGCTGCAAAATACTTGGCCCGACACGTCCCTGCATTCTTGCAGAGATTTTACGGTCAAGACCGCTCAAAAGTCCACCAACGAAAGGTGCAAGGAAAATGAATGCTAAAATACCAATCACACGATAAATCATTATAATGCACCTCATATGATAATACATAACATAACCACTAACCATGCACTTGCAATCCCTACACATGGCTGCATCAGCTTACGCTGACCAACTGTGTGTGAAAAGTACCAGTTTGTCATGAATAAGTGTTTGTTCTCACCCATTGAGTCAACGAATTCTTTGTTGTTACCTACATTGATACCATTCATATAGGAAAGCTTTTGTCTTACCTTCATGCTCGTTGCAAAGCGGAATGCCATAATTGGCGCAATGAAGATGAAGCAGATAACTACAATAAGCAGAATCATTACACCCATTGGAAGTACTGCTGTTGCTGTTCCAAACATTTCTGTAAGAAGTGGCTCCACATATGTTACAGAAAGCACTGGGAATAACAGGCAAAGTGCAATCATAAGACCTGCATGTACGTAGAGTGAGATTAATTCATCCTTCTTAGTAATGTCTTCTACCTTGATTTCTGTATCTGTATAAGAGATGAGCTTGCTCATCCATTTTGTCCAATAGAACATGGTAGTTGCACTACCGAATACGATGAAAAGAACAAGCAAAATGTTGCTTTCATCTACGGATGCCTTAAGCGCTGACCATTTTGAAATCAACATACCAAATGGTGCTAAGAACATACCTGCAATACCGATGAACATGAACCCGCCAAGTCTTGGAAGACGGTAGATAAGTCCATGCATATCTTCGATGTCACGGCTGTGAAGTGAGTTCTCTGTTGCACCTGTATTCTGGAACAGAAGTGACTTCGAAATTGCGTGGAACATCATAAGGAACACGCCGGCCCAAAGTGTTTCTTCTGTACCAACACCCGCACAGGCAACCATAAGTCCAAGGTTGGAAATGGTTGAGAACGCCAATACCTTCTTGCCATCCGTCTGCGCGATAGCCATGATAGAAGCTGCGAAGAATGTAAAGCCGCCTACAAAGCTGATAAGTATACCGGTTGTCGTTCCGCTCATTGCCGGTGCGAGACGGAATAAGATGTAGATACCTGCCTTAACCATTGTCGCACTGTGAAGAAGCGCAGAAGAAGGTGTAGGAGCAACCATCGCACCCAGCAGCCATGAAGAAAATGGCATCTGCGCTGCCTTTGTAAGAGCTGCTACCGCAATAAGGGTAACTGGAATAATTGCTGCCTGTTCGCCTTCTACGCCAAGTGCAACGAGGTTGCTCAGTGACATATTGGCGTTTGTAAATCCAAGGTAGCAGATACCAACTGCAAGAGCCACACCACCTAAGAGGTTCATCCAAAGTGCTCTAAATGAGTTCGCAATTGCTTCCTCCGTCCTGGTGTATCCAATCAAAAGGAAAGAACAGATACTTGTCATTTCCCAGAACATATCAATCCAAAGCAAGCTTTCGGATAATACAAAACCGAACATTGCACCTAAGAAAACAAAAAGTAATGCAAAAAAGTAGTTTCTTCTATCTTCAAATTCTGTGTGGTGATGATGGTATCCATGCATATAACCAACAGAGTAAATAACGATTAAGCTTCCAATAATACCGATAATAATACACATCAACACAGACAATCTATCTACATGAATATGAGCGATTTCTGCCTGCTCAGGTCCGCAAAGCTCCAGATATGTAATCATAATAGTTGGAATGATTGAGAGTAAGCTTATGGCTTTTCTCTTATGTTTAAAACTCATATAAGTAACAAGAATCATCAAAAGCCATACAACACCCAAAATAATCTTATCAATCAAATGAGTCTCATAGAACAAATCCATTGCCTGACAGCCACCAGCAATCCACTGTACTACAAAAATAGCAACTGCTGCCATAATTGTTCCAGCACTGATGTATGCGATAGTGTTACGAATCTTTGTAACACGAATTGTGTACATAAGAATTGACACTACAAATGGAAAACAAATTAGAAATGGTATCATCCACATTTTCTTTCTTCTCCTTTTTCTTATATTTATACATAGTCGGCTATATTTTAGACTCTTTAGGAAATGTTTTCAATAGAAAAATGTCACAATTTGACAAATATTCCACAAGAAATTTTATGCATTTTTTAGATTTTTTTTAGAAAGTAAAGATTCGGTAAAAAAAGCGCCCGCAAATGCTTACGCCATAAAATCAAATTAAAAAACATTATTTTGCTTTTTTCATTTTCCGGTTAAAAAAGAAGTAGCCTGCATAAAAAGCAGATATGTAGACAAGGAACAAAATCACGACACTAATCGGATACAAAACCGGATGTCCTCCAACCCAATTATAGAGAATGTCATATGGTGTTCCATCACCCTCCATCAAAAACATATAATTGTAATCCAATAAAAGATTGGCAATGTACGCTACAACGCAGAAACAAAGATACTCACAAAGTCTAATGCAGCCGTGCGGACTCTTCCTTTTGCAAAAGCCGCCAGTGGAATCGAAATCAACTGGATGCTACACAAAAATAATGGAAGATTATATAACCAATCCAGCGGATCATTTGCGCGAAAACACATCAAAACAATCTTAAACAATTCAATCCCATCAATCAATATCGCCGAAACTATTAAAACCTTATTTTTTTCTTTATCTGAACGATGTCTATTTTTACGTCCCCAAAACACAGATAATACAACCATTATTATCATAAGCAGGGAAACAAAGGTCAGGTGCTGCCATGACAAAAAACCTTCCGCAGGCCGCTGATAACCTCCAAAACCAAAAAATTCTGCCATCACTATGTACCTTCTTTTCATTTTTCTCCAAATATAGCAAAAAAACGACAGTTTGTACATATTATTTACAGTAAAAATAAAAAAATAAGATTTTCTTAATTTTATTGTAAAATTTTAATTCATCCAACTTCTCACCAGCGCAATTTCCTTTGCAGAACCGCCTCTTGGATTTCTCGTAAAAAATGCAAATGTATCGCAGAAAGATGTTTGCAAGCAAACACTTTCCACAATACTATTTTTTAGCACTGCTCAATTACTTCGCGCAGATTACATCCGCCATATCATATCGTCCGGCAGGCTTGCCAGCCAAGAACTTCGCAGCCTCAACTGCGCCTTTTGCAAATACAGCCTTAGAATAAGCCGTGTGCTTGAATTCGATGACTTCGTCCTGTCCGGCGAAGATGACTTCATGCTCGCCAACAATTGTGCCTCCACGAACTGCTGAGATACCGATTTCGTATTTGTCACGCTTTACGCGTTCCTGGCTGCGGTCATACTTATATGTGTATGCATCCTCCAACGCCTCATTCATGGAATCCGCAAGCGCAAGCGCGGTTCCGCTTGGAGCGTCTACTTTCTGGTTGTGATGCTTCTCTACGAGTTCCATATCAAAACCCGCCGGTGCGAACACAAGTGCACGTCTGATTCCCGAAATTAAAAAATCAGTAAAAA
>CAYPAM010000124.1:0-5458 GCA_964408715.1 uncultured Lachnobacterium sp. | reverse complement strand
ATACGAATCCTCTTGCCTTTGCTACTTGTACGATTTTGTCCATGGTCTTTTCCATTCACTAATTCCTCTACTTTCTATGTAAATAATTATTTATATATAATATAAGTATATACTTCGCTATAGGTATCTTCTTCATCTGCCGGTGTCTCATCCTCGCCGAAATCGAAGATAATCTCTGTGCTTTCTTCCTCTGTTTCAACCAATGGTCCATCTACCGAACCATCACTTACGTCTGTCGAGGTTTCTGTTTCGCTTTCTGTTTCCGTCTCAGTATCAACCTCGACTCCTAACAGATTAGCGCCATCCTTTGTCACAATCCAATTCTCTCCAAAGCTTGACACATTCTCAGCAGATACATACAGGATATCTCCATCTACCTGAACCTTGGTATTGGCCTTGATGATAACCACTGTAAGGTCTGTCTGGTCGTAGAATTTATCCAGAGAAGTCTCAATTGCCTTGCCCTCTACAATGCTTGCAAACTGCACATCCGCAAAGCTATACCCTTCCACAATGGCATCGGCAATGCTTCCTACAAAAAGCTCTGTTCCTGTAAAATCCGCATACGTCTTTGCGTCCGCAAAATTTAAGATTAACGAAGCAACATTATTCTCTACCACAAATGATTTCTGTGATACTGACTCATTGCCCTTCTTTGTATTATATGTATCAATGGTCTCTTCTATAAATAGCTCCAACTCTGCTACGCTGTACTTTGTCGTATCAAATGCAACCACATCATTGGTCACAACCTTTGCATTTTCTTCAATGAAAACGACGCTGGTATCAGACTCATAACGTGCATCCCACTTCTTATATAGATGTACGGCTGTTACAATTGTAATCAAAATCAGAATTCCAACCATTGCTGCTAACGCGATTAAGCGCTGCATCTGTCTCTTTTTTGCACTTTTTTTAGTCTTTCGTCTTTTTGTTGCCATTCGTTTCCTCCAAGCAATTAATAATCTTAGCTATTATACACGTTTCCTTTTTTTATTTCAACATAAGTTCATCAATAATTTGTAAAGATTTAAAACTATGCTTCACATACGTATGAAGATAATCCTTCATAATCCTTTTCAATTCCTCTAATACCTCTTCCGACAACTGGAAGGAAAAAAGCTTCTCCACCGGTGTCGAAATGATATACTGCATCGCGTATCGCGTGGATTCATGTATCCGCTTAAAATCCTTTGCAGATACCGGCTCCCCACCCTGCAGCTGTCGTATCTTCTTCACGC
This sequence comes from uncultured Lachnobacterium sp., assembly GCA_964408715.1. Classification (GTDB taxonomy): domain Bacteria; phylum Bacillota; class Clostridia; order Lachnospirales; family Lachnospiraceae; genus Roseburia. The sequence continues at coordinate 4,217 of CAYPAM010000124.1, read as the reverse complement.
AGTCCGGGCAGAAGATTCCGCCTCTTTTTACGGAAAAATGTCCCAAATTCTCCGTCTTATGGCAATGCATACAGGCAAACACACTTGGTCCCTCGCCGTTTATCGTCATCGCTTTCAACTCAAATACTGCCCGCACCAGTTCGTTGGAAAAGGATGGACTCTCCAGGGCTCTTAAGGACTGATACAGAAGCTTTAGCATCTCCTTCTCGTCATTATTCTCCTGACAGAAGTACTCTGCAAATTCCAGAAAATAAAAGCCCATATATGCTGCCTCTACATCTGCCGTCAGCTCCCGAAAATAATTATGTATATTTGCCTTCGACACATTATAAGAGCTTTTTCCTTCGAAAAGCTCAAACTCTCCGAAGGAAAAAGGATTCGTTGCTGCAAGAAGCTGACTGTTTGGTCTTTTCGCACCTCTTGCAAAAGCAGAGATTTTACCACGTTCTTTGGTTAGTATCGTTATTCTCTTGTCATATTCCGATATTGGCATGGCAGTTAATACCATCCCTGTCACACTCACTGACTCTCCCATCTGTGTCTGCTTCCTTTATATGTGTTTCGCTTTTTCCGATACTATTTCGGTAAGACAGATAATCATCTACTCTTCCTGATAGCCAAAAATCATCCCAGGTTTTTTCTATTTCATGTTTCTCCATTGCAATTCCCTCCACTAGTAATAGAATCTGCAATGGTTTCAAAACTATAACCGAGAAAAAATGGAAACTATGGAAATATCTTTACTCTTCTTCTCGATACCCAAAGTTCTTAATCAGAAAATCGCTGTCCCGCCAATCCTTCTTTACCTTAACCCAAAGCTTTAGGTTCACCTTCGCATCTAAAAGACGCTCCATCTCATATCGGGCGTTCGTGCCGATTTTCTTAAGCATCGCACCCTGTTTTCCGATGATAATACCCTTATGCGAATCTCTTTCGCATACGATGGTCGCATCAATATCCACCAACTGTCCACCACTACGGAACTTCATCTGGTCGATACCAACTGCAATACCATGTGGAATCTCATCATTTAAGGCATGCAGTGCCTTTTCGCGAATAATCTCTGCACAGATTGCACGCTCCGGCTGGTCGGTAATGGTATCCTCATCATAAAACATTGGACCGTAGGTTAAATATTTGAAAATGCTGTCAATGATATCATCCGTATTCTGTCCGCGAAGAGCAGAGGTAGGAATGATTTCTGCAAAATCATACACCTTACGATACGTATCGATGAATTCAAAAACCTTATCCTTGTCAACGGTATCAATCTTGTTGATGACCAGAATAACAGGCGTATCGACCTTCTTTAGCTGCTCGATAATGTGCTGCTCTCCTGCACCAATGTAATTGGTCGGTTCCACGAGCCACAGAATGACATCCACTTCATTCAGAGTCTTTTCCGCTACATTTACCATATATTCGCCCAGCTTATTCTTCGCCTTATGGATGCCAGGAGTATCTAAGAAAATAATCTGCCCCTTTTCCATATCGGTATATACGGTCTGAATACGGTTTCTTGTGGTCTGTGGTTTATTGGAAGTAATCGCTATCTTCTGACCGATAAGGCGGTTCATCAGTGTGGATTTGCCTACATTTGGTCTTCCAATAATCGTTACAAAACCTGATTTAAATTTCTCATTCATTTTTGCTCCTTCCTAGAATTTTTGTCACGTAGTGACAAAATTCCACATGTACAACTTAGAAGTGCTTGCTAGCATTTTGTGCTAGCCTAGCACTTCTTTGCACATTATTCATTCAAAGCGCGAATGCTCATAAACAAATCCTCTTCCTTGCGTATGGTATTTTCATTGCCCAGTACACAGAAGTTGCCATCACTAAGCACGGCTTCTATCATATCTGCAAGTGCGCGGATATCCTCCTCTGTTGCGTTTAGAATCTGATCGCGCTCCCTCTGAATATCCTCTAATGTCAGCTTTCTCCAGTATGCGTTCATGGAACGATGCCCCTTACCCTCTGGATAAAGCGGTGTATCTATACTGCCAAGTGTTCCGATGATGTACTTGGTCATCTCACGCTCATCTGCGGTAAATTCACGCAGATACTCCGGAATCTTGTCATATACCTCATTGGTCTTGCGAAGGTTTGGGTCGCGGTATGAAGCAAAATACGCCGCACCCGAACGCTCGAAGGAGCTCATACAACCGTATGCACCGCCCTTTACGCGGATATTAATCCACATATAGTCATAATTCAGAATCATCTTCAGGATATGCAGGGCGCCTGTATAGGAATATCCATGTGCCAGGAAATCTCCCGAACGAGCTACGTACTGAATTGCCGAAGCGTCTGTAATACCTTCATTCTTCTTCTTAGGAACAAATTCCGCTACTGAAGTCGCTGCTTTGCCTTCCGGAAGCAGTTGTATGAAATCTGCCAGTTGTCCTTCTGCTCTCTTGTATGCTTCTTCCTCTGATGTAACACTAATCAAGAGACGCGACTGGCAAAATACCTTGTCTATAATCTCACGCAGCTTGCCGATGACCTCCTGTGGGTTTTTACGAATCATATCATCCATCTGACAGATTGCATCATAATACCCAATACCCGTTCCCGCATCATGATAATATTCGTATTTGGAAAAATACGACATACTTCTGGTTGCAGAAACCACATGACCAGAGCTGCTAAGAATCGACTGTAAGCGTGATTTGCTCTGTGCAATAATCTCTGTCAATCGCTTCACATCTCCAAGCTTAGAAGTGAATACAATCTCTTTTATGATATCAAGTGCCTTATCAAGATTATTCTCTAACACCTTGGTAAAGACATAATAATTCACACGCAGGTTATCGCGGTTCCCTGACTCCGGATAGATGCTGAGACCGGTTGATACCCCTCCGGTATAGAGATTTATCGTATTGGAAAGGTCTGCATACGAATAATTATCTGTATCCACATATCCTAAGACACTACGCAGGAAGCTTAGATAAGGAACATCCTCCATTGAAATATCCTGTGCATCAAAGAAGAACGAGATATAATCAATTCCATTGGTAAAATAATCATGTCGCACGACTGGAATTGTACCAATTGCTTCTTCTATATTACTATATGGAAGCGCCTCTTTTCTTAGGTCACTTCGCTCTAGCATTGGAAGCTTGTTTAAGTCTTCTTCTGTCGAAGGAGTCTCCTGATATTCCTTCAAGTGCTTTGTCTGTGCTATCAGTGCCTCAAGCTCGTCGTCTGAAAGCTGTGCCTTGTACGCGGCAAGCTGTACCTCTAATGCCTCTTCCTGTTTCTGATTTAAGCCTTTTTCCGGCTCCAAGGAAACAATTGCACCATGCGTATTGTCCAACAAATATTTCTGAATCAGTTCTTCAAAGTAACCTGTCTCCACCTGCTCCTTTAAGTATGCAAACGTACCTAAAAGCTCCAGATACATAAACGGCTGCTCATCATCAAATAACCAACTGTCCATGCACTGAATACCATAGAGCAGTCCCTTTGGAAAATGTCCAAAGTCTGCCTCACGGAAACGGAATTCAGCACTATTAATTGCCGCAAGGATAGCTTCCTTATTGATACCTTCTACCACAATCTTACGAAGGGTATCTTCGATAATCTCTACAAAACGCTCTTTATCCGATGCATTGGCATTCTTTGCTACGATATGGTATGCAGGCTGACAGATGCCATCATCAAAGCTTGCATATACATCCTGTCCGATACCGGCGTCAATCAATGCCTGTCGCACTGGCGCACCCGGTGCCGAAACAAGTGCATAATCCAGCATCTCAAATGCCTGACACAGTTGCTTATCTAAGGAGCTGCCGATAACTTTGCTATAAGCCAGATATGTGTTATCCTCTTCGGATTCATCGGAAGCAATTGGATATTTTTCTGTAACTACCTGTACCTGCTCAAACGCGCTTTGCGGATGTATCTCGGAATCCACTTCACATACATCGTATTTTGACAGATATTCCTCGTCCATCCATGTCAACCGCTCTACGATATCGAAATCACCATAGAGGTAGATATAAGAATTGGATGGATGATAATACTTCTTATAAAATTCAATATAAGCTTCATAGGTCAACTCTGGGATATGCTGTGGATTGCCACCGGAATCCTTGCCGTAGGTGTTGTTTGGAAACAGTGCTTTTGTGATGGCAGTCTGGAGCATCTCATCCGCAGAAGAATAAGCACCCTTCATCTCGTTATATACAACACCATTGATGGTAAGTGGTGCA
>CAYPAM010000123.1:0-5505 GCA_964408715.1 uncultured Lachnobacterium sp. | reverse complement strand
CATCGAGATTGCCTTTGGACAGAAGACCGTAAAGGTACGAGTGCTCGATATCCAGGACACTACCAAAAAGGATGAAGCAAAAGATTTATTTGAATATGTATCATAAATAAGCCAACCTCCTAATATAGTTACTATATAGGAGGTTTTTGTATGGAAGAAAACAAAGTTATTACGAAAGCACATAAGGTTATATTGAACAATCGAAAAAGCGGAAGCTTTACAGGCATTCTGGATGTGTTGTCCTTTGACATCAACGAGATACTGCTGGAAACAGAGCTTGGCATGCTCCACGTAAAGGGAAAGGATTTGCACGTGAATCACCTAAATCTGGAAAAAGGAGAAGTGGAGATAGAGGGCGCAGTTGAGGCGTTTTCTTATTCGCAGGTGCCGGTGAATGTGAAGAAAGCAGAAGGCTTTCTTGGAAAGATGTTTCGCTAGAAAGAATTACCAAATCTTAAGTTTTATGTAAAAAGGTTGAAACTGTAGCCTAAAAAATGTAAAATGAGAAGTACCAAAGGGAAGAAAGAGGTACCTTATGAGTAGAAAAAGAAAAAGGGGCGGAGGCATAAATGCAGGAACGGTAAGCATCGTGTTTATCGTGCTGGTGTTCGTGGCGGTTATGTCCATCCAGATTTATAAGCTAAAAGAGAAAGACGACGCGCTGGCAGAACGCGAGCAGAATCTGCAGGAGCAGCTAGATGCTGAGAGCCAGAGAGCGGACGAGATAGAAGAACTGAATCTTTATACAAAAACCATGGAGTACATCAAAGAGATGGCGAATAAACTGGGACTTGTATCAGAAAATGAAATCATTTTTAAAGAAGACGGCGAATAATAGATATTCGTCGTCTTTTTTGTCGACAAAAACCGTATATAATCGCTGATATTGTGACATAGAATGCGTACCGGTATCTCTATAATCAAGACAAAAGATTATGGAGGTTTGATTATGAAACAAGTATTCAAGGAAATGGGAAAAGGGATTCTTGCACTCGGCTGTGCAGCAGTCGGGGTCATGGAGTGTTATCCGTTGTTGCCGGCTTTTTTTGCCTTTTGCAGTACATCATCGAATGCAAGCGTGTGGGTGCTGGCGGGAAGTGTGCTGGGAATTTTCTGGCTGATGCCGCTTGCCGCTATGCTAAAATATGTGTTTATTCTGCTGATTATTGCGCTGGCAACCAGGCTGTATCGATTGGTGAATAAAGGCTGCGGTATCTGGGAAGCGGGTTTTGTTGCGATGGTGGCAACGGTGATCATGAGTCTGGCAGAGACATCGTTTCAGATTACGGATGCGATGGTGCTGCTTAGAGGAGTAAGTGAGGGTGTTTTGGTATTTGGTCTGGCTGTGTGCATGTATTTTGCAGTGGGGCTCCCACATCGAATAAACTATCAAAAGAATGTCCATGAAAAGGAAGCGCTAAATGTTGCACCGGTGCGCGGACGTCAGATGGAACGGATGGAGTCGCTGGCGAGTGCAGTAAACGGTTTGTCGGATGCTTTCATGGCGATGAGCCAGCCGAAGGAGAAGCTGATTACCGACGAGGTGAGCGCGCTAGAGCAGGAGCTGACAGGAAAACTGTGTGCGGCGTGTGATGGATGTGCAATCTGCTGGAATGAGAATCGTGTGAAAAGACAGGGAGGAATTCGTGCGCTGCTCTATGCGGTGGTCAATCATAGCAGCAAGGAGGAGCTGTTGCAAGCTCCTTATGTGGAGGAGTGCAATAGATATGAAGGAATGGTAGAGGAGGCCTTGCAGGCGTTCGGACGATTGGAATTGAATCATGCGTGGTATAGCCGTTTGCAGGAGAATCGTTATGTGATTGCACAGCAACTGGATGCGATGGCGGGGCTGATGCAGGAATGGGCACGCTCGCGTGTGAATGTGGACAAGCAGTATCAGAATGTCCTGTCACAGATTGTCTGGGAGACAAAGGAGAAAAGCCTTGTCACAGAGAATCTTCATATCTACGAGGAGAACGGACGACTGTGCGTGGAAGCTGTCGTGGGAAGCAAATGGGACGGAGGAATTCCGGTGAAGCAGTATCTTGCGGCTGTAGAAAGGGCGATGCGAAAAAGCATGCGTTTGGGAAAGGATACCAAAAGCATTTTGACGCAGGAGGGAAGCTTTATTGCGCTGTATGAGGATACGAAGTTCTATGCACTTCAGGGAATTGCAACGGAGAAGAAGAATGGCTCGCCGGTCAACGGTGATAACTTTTCCTTTTTTGCCATGGATGATGGAAATTACCATGTGTGTCTGTCGGATGGCATGGGGTCTGGCGTTCGAGCAAAGCAGGAAAGCGAAATGGTTGTGGACCTGATGCAGAAATTTATCGAGGCGGGCTTTCGCAAGGAGGCCGCGATTAAGCTTATGAACTCTGCAATGGTCCTACAAGGCGAGGAGGATATCTATTCAACGTTGGATTATGCCGTGGTGGATATGTACACAGGAGAACTCGAGCTGGTGAAAATCGGAGGCGCGGCCACCTTTATCAAGCGTGATACACAGGTCATATGGATTGATGAGGGCAATCTGCCTGCAGGAGCGGATGTGCGTATGGAGATAAAGAGTACGAAAAAGCAGTTAAGAAGTGGTGATTTTCTTGTAATGGTAACAGATGGTGTGATAGAATATCTTAATGTAAGAAATCCGATAGAAACGCTTGCGGATATTATCGGAATGGTCAAAACAGACAACGCAGGGGTCTTAGCCGAGAAGATTATGGAACAGGTGATGTTCCGTACGGGAGGCTATGCGATGGACGATATGACGGTGTTAGTAACCGGGATTTGGGAGAAATAATGCTTCACAAAGTACAAAGGAAGATGGAAGAACTGAATATGGTGTCTTTGCAGGATACGATTCTGGTGGGCGTATCGGGTGGCGCAGATTCCGTGTGCCTTCTGATGGTGCTTGTGGAGCTTCGTAAGGATATGGGATTTTCCCTGGAGGCGGTGCATGTAGAGCACGGAATCCGTGGACAGGAGAGCGTTGCGGATGCGGATTATGTGGAAGACTTATGTGCGCGTATGCAGGTTCCTTGTACGAGAGTGTCGGTGGATGTTCCTAGGTTTGCATCGGAGCATGGCGTAGGTACAGAGGAAGCTGCACGCCTGCTTCGGTATGAGGTCTTTGCAAGGCTTGCACAAGAAAAAGGTGCAAAGGTGGCGCTTGCGCACCACATGGAAGACAACGCGGAGACAATGCTGTTTCAGCTTGTGAGAGGCTCGTCGCTGACGGGATTATGCGGTATGCAGCCAATACGCACAGATGAGGATGGCGTTGTATATATTCGTCCGCTGTTATCGCTCCACCGAGCAGAACTGGAGCAGTATCTGACGGCGCGTGGCGTAGGCTGGCGTACAGATAGTACCAATGAAGAAGTGGAATATAGTCGTAATTTCCTGCGTAAAATGGTAGTGCCTCAGCTTGCCAAGCTCAATGAGCAGGCGGTGGCACATATGAATAAAACGGCGGAGGACTTGCGCGAGGTGCGCGATTTTCTTGAGCAGGAGACGGATAGGGCGTGGGCGTGTTGTGCACAGATAGAGGTACGAGGCGTAGCTGATGGTGACGGTGTGCAAGATCCCTCCTTGGAGAGTCGAGAGGTAAGAATTGATATAGAAGGCCTGACACAATTTCATCCGGCAATTCAAAAAGAGCTCATCCTTCGCGCAATTGTATTTGTAGCAGGCAGCCGTAAGGATATCGGAACCATTCATGTAGAGGATGTGCGAAAGCTTTGCAATAGGCAGTCAGGAAAAGAAGTGCATCTGCCATATGGGGTGGCTGCGAAGCGGGAGTTTGGTAAGATTCGTGTGGCTTGCAAAGATGATGGAGAAAGTGAATGCTCTATAGAGCGCACGATTTCCCCAAAAGAGCTGGAAGAGATTGCCTTTTCCAAGGAAGCACTTGTGATTCCGCTTCGGGGAAATGGCGAGAGGATTTGCCTGCGTGTATTTTCCTATGACGAAAAAAGCGATGAAATTCCGAAAAAGTCATATACGAAATGGTTGGATTATGATAAGATAAAACAAGGTTTTTGTATACGAACCCGTAAGGCGGGCGATTATTTTGTTAGTGATGCAGCAGGCCATCATAAAAAGCTAAAGGACTATTTTGTGGATGAGAAGATTCCGTCTGACAAACGTGAGCAGATGTGGCTTGTAGCGCAGGATTCGCTTGTACTGTGGCTGGTTGGCGGACGTATCAGCGAGCATGTGAAGGTGGATGAATATACAAAGCAAATTATTGAAGTTGAATACCAAGGAGGATAGGAATATGGATTACACAATGGGCAAAAATATTAGTATCATGATTAGTGAGGATGAGATTCAGAAACGTGTTGCAGAGATTGGCGCTCAGATTACGGAGCGCTTCAAGGGCGAGTCGGTATATCTGGTATGTATTTTGAAGGGTTCCATCTTCTATACGACAGAGCTTGCAAAGAATATCAAGCTTCCTCTGGAGCTTGATTTTATGACGGTGTCCAGCTATGGTGCAGCAACCTCCTCTTCTGGTGTTATCAATGTGAAGCAGGATTTATCAGGTTCTATCGAGGGCAAGAATGTCATCGTGGTTGAGGATATCATCGACTCTGGTCATACACTGCATCGTTTGCTTCAGTTGTTTGAAAGCAGAAATCCAAAGACACTTACTTTGACAACGCTTTTGGATAAACCGGACAGACGTGTGGCAAAGGACGTTGTTGTTGATTATACGGGATTTGTAATTCCAGACAAATTCGTAGTTGGATATGGTTTAGACTGGGATCAGAAGTTTAGAAATCTTCCATACATTGGTGTTGTGGAAGAGTAGTAAGGAGAAAGAAATTTGAGTACTAAGAAAAAGAATAACGGCTATCAGGGATTTGGCATGTATGCCATGCTGATTCTAATTGTGATTTTGATTTGGTATGCGTCAACCGCGCAGACCAACTCTACAAGCTGTACACAGGCGCAGTTTGAAGCGGCGCTTCTGGCAGAAAATGTATCAGCGGTAAAAATCACACAGAACGCAGAGGTTCCAACGGGTAATGTGTTGATTCAGTTGAAGGACCAGACGAAGATGAGTATGTATGTGTCCGATGTCAACGAGATTCAGGCCCTGATGAAATCCTATGGATTTGAAAATTATTACTGTACCGATGTTCCACAGGAAAGCTGGCTGATGACGCTGCTTCCATATCTGCTGATATTTGGTGCAATGTTCATTTTCTTTTTGATTATGAACAATAATGCGGCGCAGCAGGGCGGCGGAAGCAAGATGATGAATTTTGGCAAAAGCCGTGCAAAGCTTGCCGGTGATGACCTAAATAAGCGGACCTTCGAGAATGTTGCGGGTCTTCGTGAGGAAAAGGAAGACTTAGAGGAAATCGTTGATTTTCTCCGTGCGCCTGCGAAGTATACGAAGCTTGGTGCGCGTATTCCAAAGGGCGTGCTACTCGTAGGACCTCCAGGAACGGGTAAGACACTTCTTGCAAAGGCAGTTGCAGGGGAGGCGGG
>CAYPAM010000122.1:0-5530 GCA_964408715.1 uncultured Lachnobacterium sp. | reverse complement strand
TTGCCGGTGGCATCGGCGAAGGATTAATCATCAAAAAAGGTGAGATTTATAAAAAAGTTCCAGAAGACCAGCTTTTGGATGCTTTAAGATACGAGCTTGAAAATTGGAGAAATTAAATGTCAAAGACATTTCTAGAAGTATTTCCTACCCTAAAGGTAGATGCGGGGCTTGCGAGCCTTTTGGAAAAAGCAGAGGTAACAAAAGTAAGTGCGAATCATGATAAAAGTCATATTCGCATTTATTTGCATGCAGAAAGACTGATAGAAAAAAAGAAAATATGGTATTTGGAAACGGAGATTAAGAATCAACTGTTCCCAAATAAGAGTATCGATGTAAAGATTATTGAAAGCTTTCGACTTTCTGACCAGTATAATGCACAGAGCCTGATGCAGGTATATAAGGAAAGTATTTTGGACGAGCTGAACGCGTATAGCGTTTTGGAAGGTAACCTTCTTCGCGCCGCAGAGATGGCGTTTGAAGCTCCAAGCAAGATGACGTTAATTCTGGACGAGACGATTATTGCGAAGACTCGTGGAATGGAAATCGTTGAGTTTTTGGAAAAGGTTGTCTGTGAAAGATGTGGCATGGACCTAGCAATCACGGTGGAATATCGCAAGCCGCAGGAGAGTAAGTATCGTAAGAATGCTTCCGAGCAGATTAGACAGGAAGTAAAAGCAATTGTAGAACGTACCAATATTGGAAAGAGCGAGGACGATGCTCCTGCACCGCCGGAAGATGGTTTACTGCTTTCCAAGACAGGTAGTGCTGCTACTAAGAAGGAAGCAGGACAAGCGGCTGCGCCAGAAAAAGCCAAGGCAAAACCAATGGAAGGTGCCAAGCCCAAAGCCACCTCCTTCGAGAAGAAGGGCGGTTTTGAGAAGAAGGGTGAATTCCGCAGAAAATACGAGCCGGGTAGCAAGAAATCCGATAATCCGGACGTGTTATTTGGACGAGACTTCGAAGAAGAACCAATGGATATCGAGAAGATTGATGGTCCTATCGGAGAGATTGTTCTTCGTGGCAAGATTATGACTTTAGAATCGCGTGAGGTTCGTAACGAGAAGACGCTTGTTATTTTTTCAGTTACAGACTTTACCGATACAATCATGCTAAAGCTTTTTGTCAAAAACGAAGATGCACCGAGCGTAACAGCAGGATTAAAGCCAGGAAGCTTCGTGAAGGTAAAGGGTATAGCAACCATCGATAAGTACGATAGTGAGCTTACGATTAATTCCATTGTAGGCATCAAGAGGATTCCGGACTTTACAACTTCAAGAATGGATTTAAGTCCAGAGAAGCGAGTAGAGCTTCACTGTCACACCAAGATGAGCGATATGGATGGTGTATCCGATGTCAAGGATATCATTAAGAGAGCAAGGAAGTGGGGACATAAAGCGATTGCGATTACCGACCATGGTGATGTGCAGGCATTTCCAGACGCTAATCATTCGGTAGATGGACCAGATGACATCAAGGTTATCTATGGTGTGGAAGCGTATCTGGTGGATGACTTAAAGGGCATTGTTACGGATAGTAAGGGACAGTCCTTGGATGATTCTTATGTAGTATTTGATATTGAGACCACCGGTTTTAGCCCTCAGGCTAATAAGATTATAGAGATTGGGGCAGTAAAGGTTGAACATGGCAAGATTGTGGACCGTTTTTCTGCATTTATCAATCCGGAAGTTCCGATTCCTTTTCGAATCGAGGAACTGACACATATCAGTGATGATATGGTGGTGGATGCACCAACCGTTGATGTGGTGCTGCCACAGTTTTTGGAATTTTGCAAAGGCTGTGTTATGGTTGCACATAATGCGGACTTTGATATGAGTTTTATAAAGAAGAATGCGTCAGATTTGGGTGTGAATTTTGCGCCGACGGTCATTGATACCGTTGCAATGGCAAGATTCTTGCTTCCGGCATTAAATCGTTTTAAGCTGGATACTGTTGCAAAGGCAGTAGGTGTGCCACTTGATAATCACCATCGGGCAGTGGATGATGCCGCATGTACTGCGGAGATTTTTGTGAAATTTATCGCAATGCTACACGACCGAGGCTTAGATGATTTGGATAAGGTAAACGAGATGGGAACCTCATCGGTGGAAAACATCATGAAGATGCCAACCTACCATGCGATTATTCTGGCTACCTGTGATCAGGGTAGAACAAACCTATATAATCTGATTTCTTTATCGCATATTACATATTATCATCGAAGACCACGTATTCCGAAGTCGGAATTCTTAAGGTATCGTGATGGACTGCTTCTTGGTTCGGCCTGTGAAGCAGGAGAGCTGTATCGTGCGATAGTCAATGGACGTCCGGAGGAGGAAATCTCTCGAATTGTAGATTTCTATGATTATTTGGAGATTCAGCCACTTGGCAATAACGCATTTATGCTGCGAGACGAGGATTCACCGGTAGAAACAGAAGAGGACCTGATTGATATCAATAAGAGAATCGTAAAACTGGGTGAGGATTTCAATAAGCCTGTAGTTGCAACCTGTGACGTACACTTCTTAGACCCGGAGGATGAGGTGTATCGTCGTATCATCATGGCTGGAAAAGGCTTCGATGATGCCGATCAGCAAGCACCATTGTATCTGCGTACCACGGAGGAAATGCTGGCAGAGTTTGCATATTTAGGAAGCGCAAAGGCAGAAGAAGTTGTTATTACGAATACCAACAAGATAGCAGATATGTGTGAGCGAATTAGTCCGGTTCGTCCGGATAAGTGTCCGCCGTTCATTGAAAACGCAGACCAGATGCTTCGTGACATCTGTTATGCCAAGGCGTATAAGATGTATGGCAATCCCCTTCCGGAAATTGTACAGGCGCGATTGGAAAGAGAATTAAACTCTATCATTTCCAATGGGTACGCCGTAATGTATATTATTGCACAGAAGCTTGTATGGAAATCAAATGAGGATGGCTACCTGGTTGGCTCCCGTGGTTCGGTAGGAAGCTCCTTTGTTGCTACCATGTCCGGTATTACAGAGGTAAATCCGCTGCAGGCGCATTATCTGTGTGAAGAGTGTAAATATGTAGACTTTGATTCTGACGTGGTAAAATCTTATGCAGGACGATGCGGCTGTGATATGCCGGATGCCATCTGTCCAAACTGTGGTCGTCCACTGAAAAAGGAAGGCTTCGATATTCCATTTGAGACCTTCCTGGGATTTAAGGGGGACAAAGAGCCGGATATCGACTTAAACTTCTCCAACGAATACCAGAGTAAGGCGCATAAGTATACCGAGGTTATCTTCGGTGAGGGTCAGACCTTCAAGGCTGGAACTGTTGGTACTCTGGCAGATAAGACTGCCTATGGGTATGTAAGAAATTATTATGAAGAGCGAGGAATCAAGAAGCGTCGCTGTGAAATCGAACGAATCGCAGCCGGATGTACGGGAATTCATCGTACAACCGGACAGCATCCGGGTGGTATCATTGTATTGCCTATGGGTGAGAATATTAATACGTTCACGCCGGTACAGCATCCTGCAAATGATATGACAGTTGATATTACGACGACACATTTCGATTACCATTCAATAGACCACAACCTGTTGAAATTGGATATCTTAGGACACGTTGACCCTACGATGATTCGAATGCTTCAGGATCTGACAGGTCTAGACCCGACGACAATCCCGCTGGATGATAAGGCAGTTATGTCCTTGTTTGCCAATACGGATGCACTTGGTATTAAGCCGGAGGATATCGGTGGCACACCACTTGGAGCATTGGGAATTCCGGAGTTTGGTACAGACTTTGCGATTGGTCTTGTAGAGGAAGCAAAGCCGACACAGTTTATTGATTTGATCAATATCGCCGGTCTTTCTCATGGTACCGACGTATGGTTAGGAAATGCGCAGACGCTGATTCAGGAGGGAACCGCAACGATTTCCACCTGTATCTGTACACGAGACGATATTATGACATACCTGATTAATAAAGGTCTCGAGGCAGATACCGCTTTCAAGATTATGGAAGCAGTTCGAAAGGGTGTTGTTGCAAAAGGAAAAGCAGATAAGTGGCCAGAGTGGAAGCAGGATATGTTAGACCATGGAGTCCCGGAATGGTACATCTGGTCCTGTGAAAAGATTAAGTATATGTTCCCGAAGGCACATGCTGCAGCATACGTTATGATGGGCTGGCGAATCGCATACTGTAAGGTATATTATCCGCTGGCTTATTATGCGGCGTATTTCTCCGTTCGTGCAACGGGCTTTAGTTATGAGATTATGTGTCTTGGAAGGGAACGTTTGGAGCGTCATTTGAAGGATTTAAAGAATCACAAGGATACGATTTCCAATAAGGAGCAGGATATCTTGCGAGATGGCCGTATTGTTCAGGAAATGTACGCGCGTGGCTTTGAATTCTTGCCAATCGACTTATATCGTTCGGAGCCTCATCGTTTCCAGATTATTGATGGCAAGCTTCTTCCATCCTTCAACTCCATTGATGGATTGGGAGATAATGCGGCAATTGCAATCGCAGAGGCTGCCAAAGACGGCAAGTTCCTATCCAAAGACGATTTCCGCGAACGTACCAAAGTATCCAAAACAGTTGTTGAGTTGATGAGTGACCTTGGCTTATTTGGAGACCTTCCGGACTCCAACCAATTAAGCTTATTTGATTTTACGTAAGAGAATAAATAGTTTTACAATCATAAAGGGCATGCTGCATAATTTTGCGGCACGCCCTTTCGCGACAAAAGGTTTATTTTTTGATTACATCCGGATTAAAAGTAAGTACGTTGGTTGGGTCACTGCGAAGGATGTAGTAGGTTGCACTGTCATCATACGCCGTAAAGAATACGTAGTATTCGGTTACATAGATGTTCTTGAAGTTCCCAGCCTTGATGAACTGGTAGCCGGTTCCATCTGTTTTAACGACACATAAGCCAGAATCATTAGCATCGTATTTCTGGTAGTAGATGTAATCACCATATAGGTTGTAGGCATCAACACTATCATTTGTAATCGGGATAGAGTTACCGGCAAAAGAACAATGCACCAGAGAATTGTTTTGGTCACCATCTATATAATAGAAATCACTTCCGGAGTTTTGTGTTGTTGGCTTGAAGGAATTGGCACCTAATACCAAGCTGGAGGAATCCGTTGTGGTATCAAACTGATAGATGTCACCGGAACCAGTAAGACTACTGTAATAGAAATACTGTCCGTCTGTAGAACAGGTATAGACAGCTTCCTTACGCACCTGCTGGCGGTCGGTTCCATCGATTTTTACTTTGTATAATGTAGACGCTTCATCTGTATCGTAGTGGAGATAGTAAATATAATTTCCAATCAGGGAAGCGTAGTTACACGGGTCGGTATCAAGAATGGTCACTTTGCCGCCATCTCTTGGAATTCTACATAATGCGTTGCGGTAGAAGGAGAAGAATTCATAATCCAGGCTGTCTCCAACGTTGTTTCGTACATAGTATACGTAATTATCATCCACATTAATGTAGTTGGCGGTATCGTCGCACAGCTTCTTTAGGTTTTGCCCATCAACATCC
>CAYPAM010000121.1:0-5568 GCA_964408715.1 uncultured Lachnobacterium sp. | reverse complement strand
CAGAAAGCTCTTTCTAGGAATATGTGCGTTTTGCTATCAAACACGGCAGGGGGAGTGGTGGCAAACTACATTATGAGAAAATTTAAAAAAGCTGTTGCGCCACGAATCTCGCATTTGAAATCCATTTTGCAACAGCTCCATTTTCATCGATAATTCAATTAGAATAAATCTACACGTCCTGTGTATTCTCCGTTGATTACATAGTAAGCAGAGAATTCTTCTGGTTTTACATAAACATTTAAAGATTTGATAGAAGAAGCTTTGTGTCCTTCTGCAACGAATGCAGCCTTCACCTTTTCTTCTACGCTTGATACAGCTACTTCATTTCCCTGGTACTGAACTGTGATAACAGTTGTAACCTTAGCTGCTTCCTTCTTTGTTGTAGTAGCCTTCTTAGCTGGTGCTTTCTTAGCTGGTGCAGCTTTCTTCTCTGCTACAGCCTTCTTAGCTGGTGCCTTCTTTTCAGCTTTAACTTCAGCCTTAGGAGCTTCTACCTTAACTTCTGGTGCTTTTACTTCTGTTGCCTTAACTTCTGGTACTTTTACCTCTGTTGCTTTTGTAACTTTCTTTGTTGCCATTTCAATTTCCTCCTATGAATGATTATTCACAAACTAAAAATCTCTCAATTGCCAATAATGCTTCCTGTTCATCCGCTCCGTCTGTTACGATGTTAACGGACATCCCCTCAGATGGATTAAAAGCCATAATCCCCATAATGCTCTTGGCATTAATTCTACGATTGTTGCTTTCTAATATAATCTCACTATCATATCTGCAAGCTACCTGTACTAGCTCTGCGATTGGATTATCGTGTTCCTCTGATACATTAGAAACAATAACGTTTTTTCTACTCATAATGCGCTCCTTATCCCAATCATAAATAGATACAAGTCTCAATATAGCCGAATCGGTGCAGTTTTGCAATAATCTATTTTATTTCTGTTAAACTTTCACGAAGGAACCGCAAAACACATAGGGTTATTGTTCATTTTCACAATGGATTTTCCCTTATTTTAAGTAAACTATAAAATAATTTCCACCATTGTAAAGCATATCTTCCATTTCCTCATACTCCACATTTAAGGTTTTTCCATTCTTTGGATTGTAATAATAAATGCGCGAGGATGAGTATCCGGTCAATAAAATGGCATCATTTTCGCCAACCTTTGCCAGCACCGGATTGCCCAGATCTATATAATATAACAGTTCGTCTACGCCACATTCTGTCAGTTCTAAAACCATCGCATCTTTTAACGTGGTATTTAAAATATAGTATGGTGTCCGTCCTGCATTGATAAGCTCGTTTACACTGAGCCCCGTGCCTTCGTATTCCAGCATCGCGCTGACACATTTTGCCAGAGATGAGGCATCTGTATCCGCTTCATTCACCTGGATATTTTTCAGCGCAGTTTTGCTTGTGCTACGCGCTCTCTGATATATATAACGCAGATTCTTATCTACCACGACACCATAATTTTGATTTGCACACAGAATTGCATCCGATACATTTGTTGTAGCCAGCAATACGTCACCCTTCAAATATACATAATAAGATGCTTCGCTCGAATCAATCGCAAGATCCATTTGGTTTTCCTCTTCCACCAACACATGCTTTGAGGTAATATTCTTAGCGTTGCTTGTGCTTGAGACAGCCTTCATATTAATGGCAACCTGTGTCTGCTTCACATCCGTAACCGTGGTTTTTATATATACGCTGTTGGCAACCTCTGTCTCACGGTTCATAATGGTATCAGAGCCTACCGCAACATATCTGCCATCCTGTTCGCTTATCAGTTCTACATAAACATTCTGTGAATCCACCTCTACATCACCAATCAATCCATTATGAGGGGTGTAGGTTTTTATCACGCCGAGCTTCTCATCTTCTGTATTAACAATCTGAAGCTTTGACATTGGGAATATCCAGCTTCCCACTTCGTCAACTCTTACATTTTCTACATCTGCAATTCCATATATGAGGTCTTCACCAATGAATGCCAATGGCTTAAGATAGGTATTCTCTCCAGCCGTAATCTCATGCCTGATTCCTGTTTTAAGGTCTGTCAAATGGATGCTTGTACTATTGTTTAACAAATCCGCTTCCACCCATGCAACGAATCGGTCACTTTCTGAGATGGCATAGCCTTCGCCATTTTGTGTCTCAATAACCAGCTCAACTGTGTATTTCGTCAAATCAATCTGGTAGATATCTTCATTTACCATCAGATAAAGCTGCTTCTGCTCATTGACATACATCAGTTCGCCCAGCTCCGCCTTCAGTTTCTCATAGGACTTATCTGAAGAGATGAAGATTTCTTCTTCTATGGTATGTGCGATTCCGTCAAAATGATATACACCGATTCCGACTTCGCCCTCGTGAAGACCGCGGTTCATGTATCCATATACCAGAAAATCAATACTTCCTGCTTCATCGACACGAACGACCTTCACATCATGCTGACTCCAGTTTTCCCTGACATCAACACCCTCTGGCCCACGGAAACTAAACACCTGAACCATGGTGTTATCCACTCTGTCATAACACCACAGCTCACCTTCCTGCACAAATGCGATGTAATCTCCGGCATCATTCGCCTTGTATTCTACGTCCTGATTTCGAATACCAAGCTGAATTCCCGTGCTGCTTTGAAAGAAATTGTTCTCGCTTCGGAATATCTGGTTCATGGTACGTTCAAAATTCAACACATACATACGCGTAGGTGTCTGCCTTAAGCGATAATATTCTTCCACATTATAATATTCCACTTCGCTATTCTCATTTACATTCGTCATGACATAACTAAGCACCACTACATTATACGAGCTGTTGATTTCTTTAAAAGAAACAATTGGCTCACTCAGCTTCGTCCCTTCAAACTGTGCCCACGTAATCTGTCGGAGCGTACAGCTTAAATCCACATAACTAAGCGTGGTTGCATCTCCCGTTGCAGGGTCCATATAATTCGGAATAAAGGTTGCCGCATCATCTCGGAAGGTATAGTCGTGGAACTTGAGTGCGAATTCCAGACACTCATCCACATACCAATTCGTCGATTTCATCAAACGGGTATAATAGTATATCGGTTCACCACCCACCGTAGCAGTCAGCACCATATTATACTCTACCCCTTCTTCAAAGAGGCTCGGCAAAGTAACACTGTATTCCAGCATGTCCCCGTTTACGGTAAACTCCGCATTATCCTCCTCCATTAGAAGTCTGGTTCCATCCAAACTTCTAATTTGATAAGATAGGTTCTCAACTGTTTCTCCATAAGTTCTCATCTCCAGAGACATCAGTCGTTCTTCACCAATTGGCAGGATATCATCTCGCATTGACATGATATCCATTTCCTGCACATACCCATGCAATTCATTCAACACAGCATCATTGTACATAAAGTACATAACAGGTAGCGATGCCTCGTCCATGTTTGCGGTCAAATCTATATTCACTTTATTGGTCGTTACACTAAACGTAACCAATGCGCATATAAAAATAATTGCAAGCACAATTGGTTTTATCACTTTTTTATTCATCCGTTTTTCTCACTCACAAATCACTAGTTTTGCGCTACGCGCTTCGTTTTGTTTATATTTGCCAACGTCTGCATCTGCGGTTTCTGCATCTGCGACGATAAACTTCATCGTTAAATAGAACACCAATCAATCCGCATAACCAAGGATTGTCGCATCTTCTGCGATTCTGCATTGCCAGCTCCTCGCCATATTCCTGTATCTGCATTCCTGACCAGGACGGCTGCTCTGTCATAATATCACGAAATTCGTCTGGTGGAAGCAGAGAATATCTTCTCGGACGCTGCATTCCTTGTTCTGGCATTTGACGCATATTGCCTCTTCTTTGCATCGGCTGCTGTGGTGGCATCGGCTGCTGTGGCGGCATCGGTCTGCCCGGCATAGGCATTGGACGCATGTTGTCGTACTGTGGATTTTCACGCAAAAATTCCTCGTACAGACGGCAAACCTCCTGATCCATCATAAAACGATCCGGATTCTCATCATACATTCTGCTGCCTTCCCGTTCTAACTCATCACAGCGGCTTTCGATTAATCGTAGAAGCTGCTGTACTTCATTTGGATATAGTTCCTTCATTCGTTCCATATCCTTTTCATATTCCATTTCTGCCAAATACAGGTTCTGCATTGGATAGGTCATATAAAAAGGTGTTTTGTCATATAATTCTTCTCTATTTTCCACAGGCTCTCTCCATTTAATCTGTCAATATAGAGTATGAAGAGAGCCGTGTAAGTGTGCAGCTAAATTGTCAATTTCCATCATGGAAGAGTTACGCAGGATACCTTTTCATAGACCACATATCCCTCATGCAGCATTTTGGTCGAAAGCACGCCATTGACATCCGTCGTAAACTGATACAGATTATATGCACCATTCTGATATGCATAGTCCTCTCCGTTATCCTGAAAATGTACATAGCTTCCAGCTCCAGGTGTGATAAGAAGCTGCAACTGATTATATGGTTTTTCTCCCACATATTGTACAACCTCATAGGCTGGAATGATACTGCCGGCCTTAATATAGATTGGGCATACATCAATCGGCGCATCTTTTAGGATATACCGGCTTCCTTCTATACGCTCGCCTGTCCAGTAATCGTACCAGACTCCCTCTGGCAGATATACCATGCGTTTTGTTGCCCCCTGCTCTAATACAGGTGCAACAAGCATCTGCTCTCCTACCATAAACTCGCTGTTTAGGTTGCGAACCTCCGGGTCGTTTGGATAATGCAGCACCAGTGGCCGCATAATCGGAAGTCCCGTCTTCTCACCCTGATAAAACAGGTCATACATATATGGAAGGAAGTGGTATCGAAGCTCAATATACTTGCGGTTGATATCCACTACCTCTTTGCCAAATCTCCAAGGCTCCTGAGGTTTCGTCCCCTTGGCAGAATGATTTCTAAACAACGGCGAGAAGCACGCTGCCTCGACCCATCTGCTCAACAGCTCCGGTGTGCAGTCTGCGCCAAAACCACCCACATCTGTTCCACAGAACGCAAAACCACTCATACCCAGATTGCACAGCTGTGGAATCACCATCTGCAAATGGTGCCAGAGACTCTGGTTATCCCCCGTCCAAACCGTCGAATATTTCTGTGTTCCGGCATAGCACGCACGCGTAATGACAAATGGACGTTTCCCTGTCTGCGCCTTCAAGCCTTCGAAGGTAGCTTTGCTCATCAGATGACCATATACATTGTGCATTTCCGCATGTGTTGTCTGTCTCTTTTCATCAAAGAATACGACATCCTGTGGCAATTCACCATTGAAGCTTGCCGGCTCATTCATATCATTCCATATACCGCCAACCCCCATGTCGGTAAGGAATTTGTGTTTATCCGACCACCAGCTTCTTACTTCCCTGCGACCGAAATCCGGGAAATTGGAAGCTCCCGGCCATACCGCATTCACATAAACGTTTCCATCGGTATCCTTTACAAAATATCCTTTTTCCATTCCTTCATCATGCATGAAGCTATTTGGAAAACAAAGTAAATTCAATAAATTCTTTAATTATATCCACAATACAGT
>CAYPAM010000120.1:0-5578 GCA_964408715.1 uncultured Lachnobacterium sp. | reverse complement strand
TTTTACAGACAATTTTCTTCTTACCATATGTAACAAACTCTATCGCTATCGGTATGGTTTTTGCTGCGATGTTCAACATTGTAGGTAGTTTCCATGGTACGGAGAATGAGATTATTCAGACAGCCGGTATTATTAACAATGTAATTGAGTTCTTTGGTGGAGAGCGCATTAACTGGATTAATGCAGGATCTTCTTATTGGGCAAATATCACAGTAATGGTTGTGTATATCGTATGGAATGCATTGCCGTTCAAGATTCTGGTATTACTCGGCGGTTTACAGTCAATTAATGCACAGTACTACGATGCTGCAAAAGTTGACGGAACACCACGTTCGCGTGTGTTTACAAGAATTACAGTGCCGCTTCTTAGCCCAATGCTTGCATATGTAATCATTACTGGCTTTATCGGTGGTTTCAAGGAATATACCAGTATCGTAGGTATCTTCGGCGAGACAATGGGACCTCCAGATGATGCAGGTAGATTAAATACCATGGTAGGCTTTATCTACGAGGCTTTAGAGAACAAGCATCAGGGACGAGCTAGTGCTGCGGCATTGATTCTGTTCGTTATTATTTTGATTGTTACACAGTTGAACATGAAATTCGGCAAGAAGAGTGTTCATTATTAAGAGGGGTGTGCAGTATGGCAAATAAAGAAAATATTGTTATGCGTGAAAAGAACATGCAACAGGTATCTGCACAGCAGAAGGTCGTTCAGACATTAGTCAAAATCGGCGTATACGCATTCCTGCTTATTATGGCACTTATTGTTCTTTTCCCATTTTATTGGATGATTATTTCTTCTTTGAAAACATTGGAAGAATATCGTTTGAGTGTCCCAACCTTCTGGCCACAGCAGATTATGTGGGGCAACTATGCGGAAGCATTTAGCGCGGCAAGTCTTGGTACATTGTTTATGAATACCTTGTATGTTGGTGTAGTTTCAACATTACTTTCTCTGGTAATTACAATCCTTTGTGCGTTTGCATTTGCCAGACTTGAGTTCAAGGGCAAGGAAACAATGTTCGGGCTTATGCTTGCGACAATGATGATTCCGGGTGAACTTTTTACAATTACAAACTACCAGACAGTAACACAGTTAGGTTGGCTAAATACGTTTACCGTACTTATTGTGCCATTCCTTGTAAGTGTGTTCTATATTTATCTGCTGAGACAGAACTTCATGCAGATTCCAAACGAGCTGTACCTTGCTGCAAAGGTAGACGGTACAAGCGATATTAAGTACTTGTGTAAGGTTATGATTCCACTTGCTTTGCCAACCTTGATTTCTATCACCATCCTGAAAATGATGGGTGCATGGAACTCATACATCTGGCCAAGATTAGTTGCAAATGACGAGGCACACCGTCTGATTACAAACGGTCTTCGTAATGCCTTCACCGCAACGACAGGTGACGTAAACTACCCAGTACAGATGGCAGCCGTTGCCATCGTATCCGCTCCATTGTTCCTTGTATTTATTTTCCTTAGAAAATACATCATGGCAGGCGTAAGCCGAAGCGGTATCAAAGGTTAATAGACAATTATGTCTGTAACATATATCATCTTACTTATTTTATGAGGGAGGAAAAAAAGAGATGAAAAAACGTATTTTATCTATGCTCCTGGTGCTTGCAATGGCAATTACTATGCTTGCAGGCTGTGGTACAGGTTCAGGAAACGCAACAGCAAACTTTGATGTTCCAGAAGGTGGTTATGACGGAAGTGAAGTAACAATTACTTTCTACCACACAATGGGTGCGAACTTAAAGGGAGTTCTCGAAGACTATATTGCAGAATTCAACAAGCTCTATCCAAATATCCATATTATACATGAGCAGGTTGGTAGCTACGATGACGTTCGCGAACAGATTGCAACACAGATTACAACCGGTAATCAGCCAAACATCGCTTACTGCTATCCAGACCACGTTGCTATGTACAATATTTCTAAAGCAGTAGTTACACTTGACAACTTAATCGCAAGTGAAGAAGTAGTAACAAGAGCTGACGGAACAACAGAAGTGCTTGGTCTTACAGAAGAACAGATTGCTGACTTCATCGCAGGCTACTACAATGAAGGAAAGCAGTTTGGTGATGGATTAATGTACACAATGCCATTATCCAAATCAACAGAAGTTCTTTACTACAACAAGACTTTCTTCGATGAAAACAACCTGGAAGTTCCAACAACTTGGGATGAGTTAGAAGCAGTATGTAAGAAAATTAAGGAAATTGACCCAACATCTATTCCACTTGGATACGATAGTGAAGCTAACTGGTTCATCACAATGTGTGAACAGCTTGGCTCTGACTATACAAGTGCAACAGGTGACCACTATCTCTTCGATAACGAAGAAAACCATGCATTCGTTAAGAGATTCCGTGAATGGTATCAGAACGGATATTTAACAACACAGACACTTTACGGCGCTTATACATCAGGTCTTTTCACTGCTACAACAGGATCAGTTAGCTACATGTCAATTGGTTCTTCTGCAGGTGCAACATACCAGCGTCCAGCAAAGGGTGACGATGGCGAATACCCATTTGAAGTAGGTATTGCTACAATTCCACAGGTTGATCCAGAGAATCCAAAGGTAATCTCTCAGGGACCATCATTATGTATTTTCCAGAAGGAAAATGAACAGGAAGTTATTGCTTCTTGGTTATTTGTAAAATTCTTAACAACTAACGTAGACTTCCAGGCTGAATTCGCTTCAACATCTGGTTATGTTCCAGTATTGAAATCAGTTGCTGAACATGAAGCTTACGCAGAATTCTTAGCAAGCGCAAACGGTGGAGATTACATCGCAGCACTTTCTGCTAAGGTTTGTATGGAACAGGAAGCTGCTTACTACACATCACCAGCATTTAACGGTTCATCTACTGCTCGTGAAGAAGTAGGTACATTATTAACAAAATGTTTATCAACAACAAATGTATCAGACGTTGATGCTTTGATTAAACAGGCATTCGCAGATGCAATTGAAGAATGTGAATACAATGAATAATATGATGAAGAAATTATCAATAATTCTTATGCTGTGTCTTACAATCACCCTTATGGGTGGTTGTACACCGGCAGATAATCAAAATACAGGTGATGGCTCAGGAAATACTTCTGAGAACGATTCACAAGAAATAGAAGTAGTAGACTATGCGGCTTCTGTTACTTTGGATATGTCATCAAGTACTGCAAAGCAGGAAGTTACCGTTAAGACCTTTGTAGATGGTGATACAACACACTTTAATGTTCCAACAAGCGTAATGCCAAGTGGAGTATTGAAGGCAAGATACCTCGGAATCAACACACCTGAATCAACAGGTAAGATTGAAGAATGGGGCAAGAAAGCGTCCAGATTCACAAGAGAGAAGCTCGAATCAGCAACCTCTATTATTGTTGAATCCGATGATGCAAACTGGAATGCAGACTCAACAGGTGACAGATATCTGGTATGGGTATGGTATAAACCAGCAGATTCTGATACATACAGAAACCTGAATATCGAGATTCTTCAGGAAGGTCTTGCAATTGCAAGTAACTCTGCAAACAACAGCTATGGTAGCGTTTGTATGAATGCTATCAATCAGGCAAAGGAGTTGAAACTCAACATTAATTCTGGCGAACAGGACCCAGATTACTACTATGGAGATACTATCGAGCTTACCTTGAAAGAGTTAAGAACGAATACGGAAGCTTATAGTGGTATGAATGTTGCGTTTACAGGTATTGTTTCAACAAATGATGGAAATAATAGTGTATACGTAGAAAGCTATGATGCTGAAACAGATATGTACTATGGATTTTCTGTTTATTATGGCTTCAATCTGTCAGGAAAAGGACTTGAGATCTTAAGTATAGGCAATGAAGTTCGTATTGTTGGTTCATTACAGTACTATGAAGCTGGAGGCACATGGCAGATTGCAGACGTAGAATATCGTCAGATGAAGCCAAGTGACCCAGGAAATATTCAGAAGATTAGCGAAGGCAATTCTGGAGCTTATTTACTGACAGATGCAGATACATTCTTGAATAAAGAAGTGGAAGTATTAGTTAACGAAGAATGGCAGACATTTGATTATGCACAGTTGGCTCTCGGTACTTCCATCTCTATGGAGAACTTAAAGGTTGTAGATGTATATACAACAGCCAATGGCGGAAGCTCGGATGGTGCTATGACACTTACTTGTGAAGTAGATGGCATGACAGTATCTGTACGTACCAATGTTCTGTATGATGAGAACAAGGATTTAATTACAAAAGATGCTTATCTTGGTAAGACGATTGATGTAAAAGGAATCGTAGATTACTACAGCGGAACTTACCAGATTAAAGTGTTTTCAGCAAATAACATTATTGTCAAATAATTAAAGAGGGAACTCAACATGAAAAAAATTATTTCTTATTTACTCGTTGCAATTATGTGCATGTCATGCCTTGCAGCATGTGGTGAAGAAAAAGTAAATGAAGATCTTCAGGCTGCAGCAGATTATGTATATGCAATGTACAAAGATGCAAGTAGAACGGCTACAAGAGACTACGAGAGAACCACACAGGTTATGATCGGTGGTGTAGCATACACAGTTGAATGGTCAACAGACAATGACGCTGTTAAAGTTGTTAATGGTGATGGAGTAGCAACTATTGATGTAGATGAAAAGAGTGCAGAAGAAATTACTTACACTTTGATTGCTACTGTTAAAGATGCAGACGGCAACTCTGTTACAAAAGAGTTCAAAAACTGTATCGTAGCAAAATACGAAGGCTCAGAGAAAGTCGTTAAAGATGCTTACGCATTAGCAGCAGGCGAAACATTAGAAGGAACCTACACATTAGAAGGTGTTATCATTAGTGTAGATACCCCATATGATTCAGGCTACAATAATGTAACTGTAACAATCGTTGTGGATGGATTAACAGATTACCCAATCATGTGCTACCGTCTGAAAGATGGTGATGGCATCGAAGCTGCTTCTACAATCAAGATTGGCGATACAATCACAGTTACTGGTGAGTTAACAAACTACAACGGAACCATCGAGTTCACATCCGGATGTACACTTGATGCAGTTACTGTTGGAGATGCTCCTGCTCCAGAAGTACCAACAGTTCCAGAAGGAGCTACAGAAGCAGAAATCGTTGATATCGCTTATACATTAATCTCTGGACAGATTTTAGAAACAAGCCATACATTAACAGGTGTTATTACCTCTGTTGATACAGCATATGATGCAGGCTATGATAACGTAACTGTAACCATTCAGGTTGGTGACAAATCAGACAAATTGATTATGTGCTACCGTATGAAGGGTAACGGCGCTGACAAGATTGCAGTTGGCGATACTATCACAGTTACTGGTTATTTAAAGAACTACAGCGGTACAATTGAATTCGACGCTGGATGTACATTAGATTCTTATAAAGCAGCTTCTTCAAACACAGGAAGCACAACAACAGATAAGAACAATACATCAAACAACAATAGCAATTCGAACAGCAATAGTAACTCAAACAGCAACAGCAATTCAAATAGCAATAGCAATTCAAATAGCAATAGCAATTCAAATAGCAATA
>CAYPAM010000119.1:0-5580 GCA_964408715.1 uncultured Lachnobacterium sp. | reverse complement strand
ACGAATCTCTTTCTGAATCTCTTTGCAAACAATTAGAGAAGGATTTTGCATCCCATACCTTAACTGAAGGTGCGGTAAGGGATTGTGATATCATTCGTAGAAACACTTATTCCAAGGATGACGCGTCCATCTGGCGTCCACCGTTTGTTCACGACATTGACAAGATTATGCACTGTCCATACTACAACCGCTACGCCGATAAGACGCAGGTATATTCCTTGATTAAAAATGACGACGTAACACGTAGAAGTCTGCATGTACAGCTCGTTTCACGTATCGCTAGAAACATCGGTCGCGCATTAAACCTGAACCTCGACCTCATTGAAGCGATTTCCCTTGGTCATGACATGGGACACGCTCCGTTCGGTCACACCGGCGAAGCCTATTTGAACGACCTCTACAACGCACACGCCGGCAGACACTTCTATCACAACATACAGTCTGTTCGTGTATTGGACAATATCTTTCCATATAATGTGAGCTTGCAGACCCTAGATGGTATCGCGTGTCACAATGGAGAAATCGAGCTCGAGGAATATCATCCGATTCCACTGACCAGCTTCGAGGAATTCGATGCTATGATTGAGCGTTGCTACACGGATGTGTCTTATGCGAAAAAACTCCTACCATCCACCCTTGAAGGCTGTGTTGTACGAATCTCTGACATCATCGCCTACCTCGGAAAAGACAGACAGGACGCTGCCCGCATGAACTTAATCGACGAGGAAGCCTTTGTCAACGAAGGCATCGGCTCTATCAATGCCGAGATTATCAACAACCTCGTGGTAAATATCATCGAAAACAGCTATGGCAAGCCATATATCAAAATGGACACTGAGCATTTTGAAGCACTTCGCCAAACCAAACGCGACAACTACCAGATGATTTACGGTAGGGACACCTCTCGCGTACAGCTTGCGCATAGTGTGAAGCCTATGATGGAGGAAATCTACGGCCAGCTCTTAGACGACCTCAAGGCCGGCAACAAGAATTCGCCTGTCTTCACACATCATATCGCATATCTCAATCAGGTACACTACACACGTACAACACCTTATGAGAACACCGAGCCAAACCAGATTGTTGTCGATTATATCGCCAGCATGACGGATGACTACTTTATCGATTTGCATCATTACATGTATCCAGATAGCAAGCTTAAGGTGGACTATGTCGGATATTTTGAACCAATGCATTTACTAGGAGACTAATTATGAACATCATGTATAACAACATCTTAAATGAAATGAAAAAATACGACCGCATCATCATCCATCGCCATAGTAAGCCGGATGGAGATGCGCTTGGCAGCCAGCTTGGCTTAAAGCATATCCTAAAAGCGAATTTCCCGGAAAAGGAAATCTACGTTGTAGGTGATTATGCCGGACGCTATGACTTCATGGACGATTCGGTCATGGACGAAATCGAAGATAGCCTGTACGAGGGTGCTCTTGCCATCATCCTTGACTGCGGTTCCTCACATCTTATCAGTGATGACCGCTACAAGCTTGCGGCTGGAACGATTCGTTTCGACCACCACATCTTCTGTGAGGAAATCGCTGACCTTGAAAAAGTCGACACATCCTTCGAAAGCTGCTGTGGACTACTTGCAGACTGGGCAAAGGAATGCGAACTAACTGTTCCTTCACTTGCAGCCAAGTCCCTCTTTACCGGAATGGTAACAGACTCCGGACGCTTCCGTTATGACGCAACTAGCGCACGCACTTTTGCACTTGCAGCCTTTCTGATGGAACAAGACTTCGATATGGACGAAATCTACCGCAATCTCTACGCAGAAGACTTTGAAGGCAAAAAGCTTCGCGCACAGTTCTTACTGAAGGTCAACTTCACAGAACACAACGTTGCTTACATCTACACTACCTTGGACGAGCTTAGGGAGCTGAACAAGGATACCTTCTCCATCTCCCGCGGTATGGTCGGTACAATGGCTGACACGAAGGGCGTAGACATCTGGGTGAACTTCACAGAAACAGAAGAAGGCGTACTCTGCGAGCTTCGCTCTAGCTGCTACAATATCAACCCAATCGCAGTCAAATACGGCGGTGGCGGACACCAAAAGGCAAGTGGCGCAACCATCCCTGACAAAGCAACCGCTATGGCTATGCTTGCAGACTTAGACGCTATGATAACGACAGCGTAAGTGCCAATATCACCTGTGACAACGGAACAATGCGTCATTCAGACGCAATTTCCCATAAAGGAACAAGGGCATGCATTTATACGAAATACTATGACACAACAAGAAATGAGGAAAACATGAACACAACTCAAAACATAGAAATCATGGAGAAGATTCTCCAGAAAATTAAAGAATATGACCGCATCCTGCTCTTCCGTCATTTTCGACCAGACGGCGATGCAGTAGGTTCAACCAAAGGCTTCCAGGAAATCCTGCGCGCAAGCTTCCCAAATAAGGAAATCCTCCTTGTAAACGAAGACTATGCACAATACTTAGAATTCCTTGGGCCAGAAGACGGCGAGATTCCAGACGACAAATTCGCTGATGCACTCGGAATCTCAATCGACACCGGAACAATCGACCGCCTCTCAAGCAAAAAGTATGCGCTTTGTAAGGAAACCATCAAAATCGACCACCACATCGACAACAACCCTTATGGAGATATCTCTTGGGTTGAGGACTTCCGCTCTTCTGCTTGCGAGATGATTGTCAAATTCTATGACACCTTCCGCAATGAATTGAAGCTTAACGAACAAGCAGCCTTCTATCTCTACACCGGTATGGTAACAGACTCCGGTCGTTTCAAATACGACGGTGTAACCGGCGATACACTTCGCCTTGCTGGAATTCTTCTCGACCAGGGTATCAACACGGAATGGCTTTTTGCCAACCTATACCTGGACGAATTCGACCAGCTTAAATTCAAATCACACGTATACGAGAAAATGCAGATTACCGAAAATGGTGTTGCATATATCATTATTGACAAAGCAATGCAGGAGGAATTCCATCTCACTCTGGAGGATGCAAGCGCATCCATTTCTTACTTAGATTCCATCAAGGGATGTCTCTCCTGGCTCGCCTTTATCGAAACAGGCGATGAAAAAGGAACCATTCGCGTACGTCTGCGTTCCCGTTTTGTCCCAATCAACACGATTGCCGAGAACTACCGTGGTGGCGGACATGCATATGCCAGTGGCGCGACCCTGTATAGCCCAGACGAAATCACCACATTGGTTGCAGAAACCGACGCACTCATCAAGGAATACAAGGAGGCTCACGACGGATGGCTTTAAAAATCTTAATCACAAACGACGACAGCATCTCTTCTCCAGTATTACTCCCTCTCATCCAGTGGGCAAGTAAGCTCGGTGAAGTAACCTGTGTCGTTCCAAAATACGAACAGAGTGGCAAAAGCCACAGTATCGAGCTTCGCAATCCCTTCGAAGTTCAGAAGGTAACTCTTTCCCCTGCCATTGAAGCCTACACCGTAGATGCTGCACCTGCAGACTGTGTCAGATACGCAGTCCTCGGTCTTCACATGAAGTTCGACCTCATCATCTCCGGCATCAATCGAGGCCTCAATATCGGCGTAGATGTCCTCTACTCCGGCACAGCCGCAGCCATCTTCGAAGCAGGCCTCTGTGGAATCCCTGCAATCGCACTTTCTACCAACCCAGAAAGCTTCGACGATGCACTAGCACACCTCGACCAAGTATACGACTACTTCGTAGAGCACAAGCTGCTTGAAAAGCACTCCCTCTACAATGTCAATATCCCGGCCGGCACAAACGGAACTATCCGTATCACCCGCCAGGGCGGTCGCTACTACTCCGATGATTTTGTTCACGAAGACAACAACATGGTACGCCCACTCGGCAAACCTGTTTTCGAGCCAAGCGGCCTCGACGAAATCGACACCGATGCTGTCCTTCACTACAAATACATCTCCATCTCCCCTATGACAATTGTGCGTACACAGATGGACGTATTTGAAGATTTGAAGACCTTGAATTATTAAATATACTTCTACAAAACGACAAATGGGCTGTTACCTGATTGGGCGTAGAGGGAAAAATGTCCTCTCTACGCCCAAATTTTATCGTTTATTCACGTAATTCTAGGAATTGAATAATCTGTTTGGGCGGTGGTAAGAAAATCTGTCTGTATCGCCCAGAATTTTGAAAAAGAGTGGGCGTGGGGGTAGGATTTTTTTCCATACGCCCAGTTGAGGAAAGAAAAGTCATAAAATATACAAGTTTTGATTAGAAAATGGGCGCAGAGAGAAACTTTTCCTCTCTACGCCCACACACATACCAGTAGATACTTCGCACATAGCAGCAGAACCTTTTACATTCTTATTGAGATTCTTATTTAGATTCTTTTAATCTCTTGTTCTCCTCAAGAAGTGCCTCTATTATCTTCTTGTTTTCTTCAAGCTGCTTATCTTTCTCTTCTAATTCTTTTTGCTGTTCTTCTAATTCTTTTTGCTGTTCTTCAATCATGTACTTCACGGTATTCTTATCCATTTCAATTAAAGCTTCTGAAAACATATTCATCAACTCCTCTGGCTTCTTACGAAACATTATAATATCATGGTAGCACTCCTTAAACTCTGGATATTTCTCCACAAGCGCAATAATATCCTCTGGTTTATCCGAACTCAAGAAAGTCAACCAAGCCTCTGTGTTACTATTTATATTGTGACTTACAGAACCAAAAGTGTCAAGAGATATGTAAACAAGATTGGTTAACAGATTCAATTTCACGCCACTATCCATAGAATACTGCAGGCGATGAATATATGCAGGCGCAACATCTTTGAATTCCTTCGTACTGTTCTCCATCAATATAATTAAATATACCGGTTTCATCAAACTGAACTTGAAATGTTTCGGATCTCGTGCTTTTATTCTATTGTACTGCCTCATAACCAAATCTGACATATAACAGCTACTTCGCTCTCCAGCAAATAGATATCCATGCTTCTGCATCTCAACATCCACAATACTTCCATCTGACAGCCTAGCCACAATATCCATTACAACAAGCGTTCCCTCTTCTGATAATTGTGTACCTTCCTTCGACAACACCTGTTCTATCACAACTGGTTGCCCAAGAAATTCTGTCAAAAAGCTTTCCAACCTTTCTGGATGCCTCTCTGGATCAAATATGTACTTATAAAATCCATCATACAAAATAGGCAAGCCCTTACTTCCCTGCACAAATGCAAGAATATCCTCCTGATGCTCCCTTGAAAGTGCATGAAATTGCTCCATAGCAACTGGGCTTGAACAAATAATATCATAGGCTTCTTCCCTACTAATTGGGTCACCTAAAATACTACTTAACGTCAGCTTCTCCTTCGTTAACATAAAATAACCCTCCATATTCAATTTTACTCATACTTGGGATTATGTGGTGATTCGCCAGGACCAAGTAGAAAAGATTACTCTTTATTCGATATCGATGAACTCATTGTACACAGTATAGCCTGCAAATGCAAGATGGCATGTTGCACAAAAACGCGAAAAAAAGTATTCTCGCAACATAATACGGATTATGTTGTATAAACAATTATAAGGAGGAATATGAAATGA
>CAYPAM010000118.1:0-5582 GCA_964408715.1 uncultured Lachnobacterium sp. | reverse complement strand
CCTCCTGCAAGAGAAATGATACCAAATGGCACTTCGTTTGCGATATTGTTTAATACTCTGCCCATAAGGATAGAAGCATTACCACGTTCCTTATGAATTTCAGCGCCTGAGTGTCCACCGAAAAGGCCATCTACTTTTACATTTAACACTACACCTGTCTGCGTGGTGCGTTTTACAGGAATAGTAGCTTCTACACTAGTTCCTCCTGCGCAGCTTGTAAGGAAAATACCCTCTTCATCGCTGTCGATATTAAGCATCTTTTTCCCTTTTAACATAGATAAATCAATACCATATGCACCATCCATGCCTGTTTCTTCATCCACTGTGATAACCACTTCTAAACGCGGATGTGCAATATCAGTTGCTTCCAATAACGCTAAACCATATGCTACTGCAATACCGTCGTCACCACCAAGCGTAGTACCTCTTGCTTTTACAAAGCCATCTTCTACATAAAGGTCTAAGCCATCTTTTTCAAAGTCAATGCTACAATCGCTTTCTTTCTCGCAAACCATATCCATATGCCCCTGAATAATTACTGGCTCTGCCGCCTCGTATCCTGCAGTTGCTTCTTTAATGATAATTACGTTATTCAATGCATCCTGATAATGCTCCAAATTGTGTTCCTTTGCAAAAGCAACCAGATAATCACTAATCTGCTTGGTATTGCCAGAGCCATGCGGAATCTTAGCGATTTCCTCAAAATAATAAAACACTCTTGCTGGCTGTAAATTTTCTAAAACTCTCATAAATACCTCCTATCATTCATACATAATAGTATGAAAAAATTATTGTTTACTATCATCTTTATCTTACTAATTATATGCTCCTGCTTATGTCCGGAGGTCGCATTAAGCGCTTCCAAACAAGGGATTCAAACATGGGCGCAGCAGATTCTGCCTGCGTTATTACCTTTTAGTATTCTGTCCGGTATTCTGCTTAAAAGCAAAATCCTTGAATCCTTTGGAACAGGCGCCAATCTGTCCGCTGTTTTACTTACTCTAGTGTGCGGATTTGTCTTTGGCTTTCCGATTGGTGCCAAATTAGCAGCGGACTTCTATTCGCGCTCCTTGCTAACAAGAAAACAAGCCACCATCCTGTCTATTTGCGCAAATAACTTCAGCATCATGTACGTTTTCGGATATGTGCTACCAACGCTTTTTTCTGACAGGGATTATAAAGCATGCACTTATGTTTTCTTGTATCTGATTCCTCTTTCTCTTGGAGTTATATTATTGCTTCTCTTGAAACAGGAAAAAGCTGTTATGCTTCAAAAAAAATCGGCATCAAGATTTCAAATGGATATGCAAATCATTGACGCCGGAATTATAAGCGGTTTTGAATCGCTTATTAAAATATGCGGTTATATTGTTGTGTTCTCCCTCATATCGCAGATGATACAGCACGCTTTACCATGCCAGAATCTCTTTTGTGTCATATTACTCGGAAATCTGGAAGTCACAAATGGAATCCAGCTTTTGAATAACAGTACCTGCGATTACAAATACCTAATCATGACACAGCTACTGTCCTTCGGTGGTTTATCTGGTCTGGCACAAACAGCATCCATCCTAAAACCATCCGGACTATCCATCAAAAGCTATGTATGTGGGAAAATGCTTTTATCAGCTTTGTCCGTCCTAGTCCTGCTTATTTGCTTCAATATTTACAACGGATAAATCAATTGCCTCTATGACATCTGTGTCCTTTTTCTTTGGAGCTTCCACAACTGGCTCTGGCTCTGCTGGGAATAATTCCATACGGTTTGCAACAACCATATCCAAAAATCCCTGAAGAGAATTGATTAAGTTGTCATAACGTGCTCTTGAAGTGTCGATAGAGTTTATAAGAATATCTTCGACATTTCTTAACTTATCGTCTGTATAAGCCATCGCGCTCATACGAATACTGTTCGCCTCATTCGTTGCAGTATCAAGAATCTCCTGTGCCTGCTTGGTTGCAATCATAACCACTTCATTCGCCTGCGCATAAGCCTGTTGCATAATCTGGTGTTCCGATACAAGCTCGTTGGTCTGAATCTGCGCCTGCGCAATAATCTGGTCAGCCTTCGCCTGAGCATCTGCAAGGATTGCTTCCTTGTTGCTGATAATCTTCTGATATCTCTTGATTTCATCAGGGGTTTTTCTACGCAATTCCGCAATCAATTCCTCTAATTCTTCTTTGTTTACAATAATCTTAGTTGTAGACAATGGCTGGAACTTACATGTTTCAATATAATCTTCAATCTCTTCGATAATCTGTTCAATTCTACTGCTCATCTGTCTTCTCCTTATATTTCGCATAAATGCGGTCTACAATCTGTTCTGGTACAAACTTTGAAATATCGCCGCCATAAGAAGCAATTTCCTTCACGATTGTGGATGAAAGATAAGAATATTTCAAATTAGTAATTAAGAACACTGTCTCGATACTTTCTTTCTGGACATGATTAATCTGTGCAAGCTGCAACTCATACTCAAAATCCGTTACCGCACGCAGACCACGGATGATAATATTTGCGCCAATCTGCTCCATATAATCGACCAGAAGACCATCAAAAGATTCTACCTTCACATTCGGCAAATCCTTTGTAATCTCTTTAATCATATTAACACGTTCTTCCAAAGAAAACAACGAATTTTTGGCACTATTGCATAGTACACCAACCACTAATTCGTCTACCATTTTTGAGGAACGCTCAATAATGTCAAGATGTCCAAATGTAATTGGATCAAAGCTTCCGGCATAAACGGCTTTTCTCATATCACACCTCTATTTTCTGCGCAGGAACACATGCGCATTTGTCTTATATTTCTTGTATTTTGTAAGCTCAAAGCCCATTTCTTCTACATAATCAAATGCAGTTTCTGTAGAAGCCTCTACAATAATCTTTGTATCCGGCTTTAACAAAGACGATGTGGACAAATACTTTAACACCTCTTTTTCCAGTTCCTTGTTATATGGAGGGTCCATAAAAATCACATCAAACTTGTATTTTCCCTCTAATGTATACAAAGCAGAGATAACATCACTTACAATCAATCTTGCATTCTTGTCAAACTTCGTGAAATTAATATTATCCTCAATGCATTTTGCGGCTTTGCGGTTGTTTTCCACGAACACAGCATATTCTCCGCCACGACTTAGGGCTTCTAAGCCCATCTGTCCGCTCCCTGCAAACAAATCAAGGAAATAACAGCCCGCCACGTCGCCTTGCAGCATATTGAATAACGTCTCCTTAATCTGGTCAGAGGTTGGTCTTGTCTCAAGCCCCTCCGGGCATCGAAGTGGCAGACTCCTTGCTGTTCCTGCAATTATACGCATACTGTGTCACTCCTTACTTCTGATCCTTTAATACATCTTTGTTTTTCGCAATGTAATCTACCAAAGATACCACGGTTAAAATCAATGCGATATATGTAACAATTGTTGCAATCATCTGATAAACAGGATGTGCGACATTGATAATCAGCATGATAACCATAATCATCTGGAACACTGTCTTGAACTTGCCCCAATAGCTTGCAGCAATAACAACACCATTATCAGACGCAATGAGTCGGAAACCGCTGATAATGAATTCTCTGGAAATAATAATAATAACCATCCAAGACGCAAGCTGTCCTGTTTCAACAAGACAGATAAGCGCAGAGCAAACTAACAGCTTGTCTGCCAACGGGTCCATGAATTTCCCGAAGTTCGTTACCAGATTATCACGTCTTGCCAGATATCCATCCAGAAAATCTGTAAAGCTTGCTACAATAAAAATAGCAACTGCAATATAGTTTCCATAGCCTTCAAAATATGGTGCAAGCATAAAGAAAACAAAAAATGGAATCATAATCACTCTTAAAATTGTTAGTTTATTTGGTAAATTCATACTCATTATAGTACCTCCCCAATTAAATCGTATTCATACGCACCAGTGACTTTTACTTTTACAATGTCACCAGTCATAAGTTCTTCTTCTGTTTGAATAAATATATATCCGTCTACATTTGGTGCATCACGATAAGTTCTGCCGATATAAGCATTCTCGTCTGCAACCTTTCCCTCAATAAATGCATAAGTCTCCATGCCAATCAAGGTCTCATTTTTATCAAAAATAACCTCTTCCTGAAGCTCCATAACATCTGCCTGCCAGTCAAGTTTTAATTCTTCATCTACCTGATCTGGTAATTCGGCAGCCACAGTGCCTTCCTCTGGAGAGTAGGCAAAAGCTCCAAGACGGTCAAATTCCATGTCATTGATAAACTGCATCAGCTCCTCGTGCATCTGCGCTGTTTCGCCCGGGAATCCACAGATAAGCGTAGTTCTAAGGGTAATATCCGGAATACGCGCTCTTAGATATGCAATGCGCTCTTCCAATTCCACACGATTCGTTCTTCTTGCCATTTTGCGAAGAATCTCATCATTACAGTGTTGTATTGGCATATCCAGATAATGGCATACCTTCTTATTGCGAATCATGGATTCAATCAGTTCTTCATAAATCTCTTCCGGATAACAGTACATGATGCGAATCCAGAAAAGTCCCGGAATCTTATTAAGCTCATCCAGCAATTTATGCAGCGACTTCTCACCATACAAATCAATTCCATACAGTGTTGTTTCCTGTGCTACAAGAATCAATTCCTTCACACCATTTTCTGCCAATTCCTTTGCTTGTGCCACCAGCTCTTCCATTGGCACGCTGCGATATCTGCCACGAATGGATGGAATGATACAATAGGTACAGTTCTTATTGCAGCCTTCGGCAATTTTTAAGTATGCATAATGTCCGCCAGTTGTCACCACACGCTTATTCGTAAGCTTTGGAAGCCCCTCAAGTGTACTTACATTTTTATAATAGTGCTGGCTTAACGCTTCTGTCACTGCCTCGCAAATCGCATCATAGGAATTCGTTCCAAGGATAGCATCGACCTCTGGTATCTCGGTCTTAATCTCGTCCTGATAACGCTGTGACAGACAGCCTGTTACAAGAAGAGCCTTGCAATTTCCTTCTGTCTTATACGCTGCCATCTCCAAAATCGTATTGACACTTTCTTCCTTAGCATCATTGATAAAGCAGCAGCTATTGATAATAATGATATCTGCTTCTGTTTCATCATCACACATGATAACGCCCTGCGAAGTAAGCATCCCAATCATAAACTCGGAATCTACGAGGTTTTTATCACATCCAAGTGAGATAAACAGCAATTTCTTGTCTTTTAAAATACTCATAGAAAACAAAAAGACTGCCACAAAGCATTATCTTCTGGCAGTCCTCTCCTTATTAGTTATTTTCGTCAGCGATAATTTTCACATCGCCATTCATAATTTCTTCAACTGCGATAGATAATGGTTTGTTGCATTTTGGATTCTCAACCATTGGTGTTGCGCCATCAATAATCTGGCGCGCTCTTTTTGCAGCAGCTAATACAATTGAATAACGGCTGTTAACTACTGGTTCTTCACCGATAACAACGTCTTCATTTACTACCTTCATAAGTTCTACATAAGATGGATGAATCATATTATACTCCTTTCGAATAGCTTAAAAGCTCATTTCTTATATTATTGATAAATTCTATATTAGC
>CAYPAM010000117.1:0-5620 GCA_964408715.1 uncultured Lachnobacterium sp. | reverse complement strand
AATCGCTGATCTTGGCGTAGATATGCTTGCAGCAGGTATCGGTAACATCCATGGAAAGTATCCTGCAAACTGGGCTGGACTTAGCTTCGAAACATTAGCAGCAGTTCAGGAAAAGACCGGCGTTATGCCATTAGTTCTTCATGGTGGTACAGGTATCCCAGAAGATATGATTAAGAAGGCAATTAACCTTGGTGTTGCTAAAATCAATGTAAACACAGAATGTCAGTTATCATTTGCAGATGCTACACGTAAATATATCGAAGCTGGCAAAGATCTTGAAGGTAAGGGCTTTGACCCACGTAAGTTATTAGCACCTGGTGCAGAGGCGATTAAGGCTACTGTACGTGAGAAGATGGAACTGTTTGGTTCTGTAGGAAAAGCTAACTAATAGTTTGATTACATAATTTGGCGCGCGAGAGTGTGTGAAATACAAAAGTGCTCTCTGTGATATAATACGTCTCCTACTAGCGTGAAGTCGTCGTTTTATATCGCAGAGGGCACTTTCTTTACTTTCCTTATGGGAATAATGCGCTATCAGTAAAATTTTTCTTTACTATTGAGGGAAAGTGGAGTATATTAGTTACATAATATTTATAAGATTTCCACAACAATTAACATAAGAAAATAAGCGAAGCTAATAAATGATATATGTAAATTTGAAATATACTATAATTATCGGAAAGGAAACAGTGTATGAGCGAAATTACTAGAATTAACGTATCTGAGATTTTTGGTGAGAATGTTTTTAATGATGCTGTTATGCAGGCACGTCTTCCTAAGAAAATTTATCAAAAGCTTCATCAGGTAATCGAAGAAGGAATTGAACTGGATATTGAGACCGCTGATGTTATCGCACATGAGATGAAGGAATGGGCAATCGAGAAAGGGGCAACCCATTATACACATTGGTTTCAGCCTCTGACGGGGGTAACAGCAGAGAAGCATGATTCCTTTATTACAGCACCTATGGAAAATGGGAAGGTGCTGATGAGTTTTTCTGGTAAGGAATTAATCAAGGGTGAGCCAGATGCATCCTCATTCCCTTCCGGTGGCCTTCGCGCGACATTTGAAGCAAGAGGATATACCGCATGGGATTGCACATCCCCAGCCTTCGTAAGAAAAGACGCAGGTGGTGCGACACTTTGTATTCCAACCGCTTTTTGTTCGTATACAGGAGAGGCATTAGACCAGAAGACTCCGCTTCTTCGCTCTATGGAAGCAATTAACGAGCAGTCACTTCGTTTGCTACGCGCTCTTGGCAATACAACCTCTAAGAGGGTAACCCCTTTGGTTGGCCCGGAACAGGAATACTTTATTGTAGATAGAGAGAATTATTTAAAGAGAAAAGACTTGGTATTTACCGGACGCACCCTGTTTGGTGCAATGCCTCCAAAGGGACAGGAGATGGATGACCATTACTTTGGTTCTATTCGTGAACGTATCGCAGCATACATGAAGGACGTAGACGCAGAGCTGTGGAAGCTTGGAGTAACAGCCAAGACGGAGCATAATGAAGCAGCCCCAGCGCAACATGAGCTCGCACCAATTTATGCACAGTGCAATGTTGCGGTTGACCATAATCAGTTGGTAATGGAGACCTTAAAGAAGGTGGCCGGCCGTCATGGATTACAGTGCTTGCTTCATGAGAAGCCATTTGCAGGTGTAAATGGTTCTGGTAAGCACAATAACTGGTCGCTGACGACAGATGATGGCATTAATCTGCTGAATCCTGGTTCTAAGCCACATGAAAATACACAGTTTTTACTTGTGCTGGCATGTATTCTTCGTGCGGTTGATAAGCATGCAGACCTTCTTCGTGCTTCTGCAGCAGATGTTGGTAATGACCATCGTCTCGGTGCAAATGAAGCACCGCCAGCGATTATCTCTGTATATTTAGGGGAACAGTTAGAGGATATTTTAGCGCAGTACATAACAACCGGTACTGCAACACACAGTATCAAGAGAGAACGTCTTTCGACAGGTGTTAAGACATTGCCAGACTTCCGTAAGGATGCGGCTGATAGAAACCGCACCTCTCCATTTGCTTTTACAGGTAATAAGTTCGAGTTCCGTATGGTTGGCTCACAGGATTCCGTTGCACAATCCAACGTAATCCTAAATACCATTGTTGCAGAAAGCTTTGCCGATGCATGTGATGTATTAGAACAGGCAGAGGATGTCGATACAGCCGTACAGAATCTGATTCGTGAATACGCAACAGAGCATGAGCGCATTATCTTCAATGGGAATGGATATTCAGAAGAGTGGATTGAGGAAGCTGCACGTCGCGGACTTCCAAATCACGAATGTATGGTGGATGCAATTCCGGCATATATAGAGCCAAAGTCTGTGGAACTTTTTGAACGATTCAATGTATTCAGCAAGAGTGAGTTAGAGTCACGTGTGGAAATCGAATATGAAATCTATGCAAAGACGATTAACATTGAAGCAAAGGCTATGGTTGATATAGCAACAAAACAGATTATTCCGGCGGTGATTCGTTATACAACTGTGCTGGCAGAAAGCTATAATGCTGTAAAAGCTGCCTGTCCGGATGTTCCGGTGAACGTTCAGGCAGAGCTTTTGGCAGAGACCTCAAAGCTTCTCACAGAGACCAAGGCGGCCATGACCAAGCTACAAGAGGTAACAGAGATTGCAGCGAAGATGGAACGCGGTGAAGCACAGGCACGTTATTATAATGACGAGGTCAGCGTAGCCATGAAGAAGCTTCGTGCTCCAGTCGATAGACTGGAAATGATAGTCGATAAATCAATGTGGCCGATGCCTTCCTACGGAGACTTGATGTTCGAGGTGTAGGTAACACGGATGCAAGTCGTGGTGACTTGTATGCAATAGACATTTTATATTTGAAGTATCTCATGATTATGTGTGTGGGTGTAGAGAGGATAAAGTTTCTCTCTACGCCCATTTTTTAATCAATTCTTGTATATTTCATACCTTTACGTTGCTCGATTGGGCGTAGAGAAAAAAATTCTATTCCCACGCCCACGCTTTTTCAATTTAGCGGGCGTTACAGATATATTTTCTCACCATCGCCCAAACCGCCTCTAAATTTCTCGAATAACCCCCCTTTTTTCTATAAAAAGAGGGCGTAGAGAGAAAGTTTTTCTCTCTACGCCCAAATCAAGCGATAGGTACGGTTGCTAAAAAATCCTTGACGCAACAGCCTTCTCATTTTGATAATCCATGTAGTTTGGCAACAGCCTTATTTGGTTTAGATGTAGGGACTGGAAGGCCTAGTTTCCGATATTCCCGAAGGCATCGCGAAGATCGTTTAAAAAGTCATCGAGTGCTTGCTGGGCCTGGCTCTGTGCCGAGTCCAGTGCATTATTTAAGCCGTCTCCGATAGTTTCGCCAGTACCGGTTCCTCCAGTATCAGTTCCACCAGTATTAGTTCCGCCAGTGCCGGTTCCATTGTTTGGAGACTCGGAATCGGAAGCGTCAGGATTCGTATTATTATTTGTATCGGTTGTGGTTCCGGTAGAGCCAGAACCATGTAACGTACAGGTGGTCATAATCTGTTCGGCGCTCAATACATACGCTGCGTCATTGGTATTCGGGTCTGCATCGTAGATATATACCTTGCTCGTAGTGCTTGGACAGTTCGCACAGGCAAGCTGGCCGCTTGCTGTACAGAATTCCAGCTTCACATGATGGTTACAGGTTGTTGTTGGAACAGTTCCAAGTGCAAAATACTCAGTATAAGTAGAATTGCCTTTGATACATTCGCTACAAATGCCTTCCAGTGGAAGAGTACCTGAGTCCATACATACAGTTGCGGTTGTGATACCGCTTGGCCTTGAGAAGTCCTTGTATTCCAAGTCCTCGTGAATACGGCTCATGGCTTCTCTCCAGATATTTCGACAGTAGTTGGTATTGGAGTTGGACTGCTTAGAGTTGTCATCATATCCACCCCAGATGGTACAGGTATAATATGGGGTGTAACCAGCCATGATAATATCACGGCTTGATGTAGTTGTACCTGTTTTACCGGCCTGTGCCATGGTGCTTCCAAAGTATGCCTTTTTACCGGAACCTACTGTCATAACGTCCTTCATGGCATCTGTCAATAACCATGCGGTCTGCTCGCTGACAACGGTATGGTGTTCCTTCTGGCTGTTATCTAAGATTAAGTTGCCATCGTGGTCATAGATGTGTGTGTAGAAGCTTGGCTCAATATATTCACCGCCATTGGCGATGGATGCGTATGCAGCGGTAAGTTCGATATTTTTAACACCATTGGTAAGACCGCCAAGAGCTAAGCTTAAGGTACGGTCGCCATCTGTTAATGTGGTAAAGCCGAATTTGTTAGCATATTCGTAGCAAACTGTTGCACCAATCTGCTGCATGGTCTTTAAGGTTGCGATATTGTAGGAATCGGTAATCGCCTCACGGATGGTAATCAATCCGTGATATTCGCTGTCATAGTTTCGATAAGACTTCTCGCCAACAATGAACTCACAGTCGTCCTGTGTAGTTGCAAGTGTCATGCCACCGGCATCTAAGGCTGCAGCAAAACATCCAATAATCTTGAATGCTGAACCAGGCTGACGGGTTGTATCGGTTGCACGGTTTAATACCAGGTTACCTTCCTTCTCGCCACGTCCGCCAACCAGAGCTTTTACTTCGCCGGTAGATTGGTCGATGATAGTAAGTGCAACCTGTGGCTGCAAGGTAATATAGATGGATTCAGAACCCTCTACAATTACATCGCCTTCCTCAAGAATCTCACTCTTATAATTTTCGATTGCTTCATAGCAATCTTCTTCGGAATCATAGTTGATGTTGTAGTCATCATTATTTGTTTTGTTTTTGTAATATGACAACATCGTATTCTGTGTATGTGTCTTGTAAGTGCCATCAGCTTTCTTCACTTGGAAGTATAATGAGAATGAGTATTCCACATCCATTGGATAGTTGGAAGGATCATTTACTTCTTCGTCTACAATCTGCTGGATTGAAGTATCCTGCGTGGAGATAATTGTTAAACCGCCCTGATAGAGAGCCTTGTATGCCTCTGTTTCCGTGTATCCCTTGATTTCTACAAGGTCTGTAATCACATCTTCGATCAAAGCGTCTACGAAGTAGGAGTTATAGGATACATCTGTATTGGAATTGTAAGAAGCAATTCGTTCATATACGTTATCTGCCATTGCCTCATCGTATTCTTCTTTTGTGATATATCCCTGATCTAACATGTCACCCAATACCTTTTCACGACGCTCGGCGTTGTTCTCCGGATGGGTGATTGGGTTGTATTTGTATGGATACTGCGTAATGCCGGCGATAACAGCACTTTCTGATAAGGTCAGCTCGGATACATCCTTGTTGAAGTATTTATTTGCTGCAGCCTGAATACCCAGTGTATTTGCCCCCAGGTTGATGGTGTTTAAATAGTTTTCCAGAATCCAATCCTTATCCTGCACCTGCTCCTCTAGTTTTAGAGCCAGATACTGTTCCTGAATCTTACGTTGTAAGCTCTCGATGAAGGTTGTCTCACCTGTCCATGTGGTCAATACGTTGTTCTTAATCAACTGCTGGGTAATAGTACTTGCACCCTGACTGAAGTGGAAACCACTTGTAACACCGACTACGAATG
>CAYPAM010000116.1:0-5655 GCA_964408715.1 uncultured Lachnobacterium sp. | reverse complement strand
CCATCTTTGCTCTTACGCACAAAGCTGAAGATGCTTCTGTCTCTGTCATCTGCGTTAATCCATTCGAAGCCATCCCAGCTTGCATCCAATTCATACATACATGGATTGTTTCTGTACATATGAAGGAGTGCCTTCATCCAGTCATGAATCTTCTTATGATTTGGATTCTCCAATAAGTACCAGTCAAGCTCGCGTTCTTCACTCCATTCCTGTGCCTGCCCAAAGTCCTGACCCATGAACAGAAGCTTTTTACCGGCATGACCCATCATAAACGCATAGCCACACATCAGGTTCTTGAACTTATCTCCTTCAAGTCCTGGCATCTTATTGAGCATTGAACATTTCAGATGCACTACCTCATCATGAGACAGAACAAGAATGTATTTCTCGCTGGCATTATAGCTCATTGCAAAAGTCATCTTGTTGTGGTTATCCTTACGGAAATATGGATCCAGCTTCATGTAGTCTAAGAAGTCATGCATCCATCCCATGTTCCATTTATAGCTGAAGTTCAAACCATTGTCTTCTGCCTTACCTGTAAC
The DNA here is from genome assembly GCA_964408715.1 of uncultured Lachnobacterium sp. Lineage (GTDB taxonomy): Bacteria > Bacillota > Clostridia > Lachnospirales > Lachnospiraceae > Roseburia. The sequence goes on along the minus strand of CAYPAM010000116.1, from coordinate 5,113 downwards.
CATTGGCCAAGCCGTTGATTCTTCTGCAATCATGATAGTTCCAGGATTTCTTCCAAGAATCAGCGTATTGATATGCTTGAAGAATTCAATTGCTTCTAAGTTCTCATTACCGCCATACTTATTCGCAACCCACTGTCCATCCCGCTTGCCATAATCAAGATATAACATTGACGCTACAGCATCCACGCGAAGTCCATCAATATGATAATTCTCAATCCACATCAAAGCACTACCAATTAGGAAGTTCTTTACTTCATTCTTTGCATAGTCGAAAATCTTAGTACCCCAGTCTGGATGCTCGCCCTTACGGGTATCTGCATATTCATAGGTTGCTGTTCCATCAAACATTGCAAGTCCATGCGCATCTCTTGGGAAGTGCGCTGGTACCCAGTCTAAGATAACTCCGATGCCGTTTTTGTGGAATTCATTGATCAGATATGCAAAGTCATCTGGTGTTCCATATCTTGAGGTTGGCGCATAGTAGCCTGTTACCTGATATCCCCAGGAGCCATCAAATGGGTACTCAGAGATTCCCATTAATTCTACATGCGTATAGCCCATGTCTTTTACATATTTTACAAGGGAGTCCGCCAACTCTCTGTACGAATAGAAGCCTTCATCATCTCTGCCCGGATGTCTCATCCATGAACCTGGATGCACCTCATAGATAGCCATTGGCTTTTCAAACGTATCCTCGGTCTTGCTCGCTGCGCGCTCTTTCATCCAAGCCTTATCTGTCCATTTGAAATGGTCTATGTCATATACTACCGAAGCTGTCTCTGGACGCATCTGCGCATAGCTTGCATATGGGTCAGCCTTATAATGCTTTGAACCATCTCTTGCAAGAATGAGGTACTTATACTGTGCTCCTTCTTTTACATCTGGAACGAACAGTTCGTAAACCCCCATGGTATTTGGTTCTACGCGTTCCATCTCATGAGAAGTCTCATTCCAGCCATTAAAATCCCCAATTACATGCACTCTTGCCGCATTTGGTGCCCATACGGTAAAGCAAACCCCTTTTTTACCGTCACGGGTCTGCAGATGCGCACCCATCTTGCGGTAAATGTCATAGTGTGTTGCCTGACCAAACAGGTAACAGTCCATTTCAGTAAAAAAACTCATACTCCCTCTCCTTTATTCAAAGTCTTTTTCTCTTAATACTATCTTTTCATCATCGGTATAACGGCTTGCCGTAAGAATACCAAAGAATTTACGTACACCGCTATGTGCTTCACAATCAATTGCATCATCAATAATCTCTTTGATTTCAACCAGAGTGGTCGCCTGGTCAATCTTCTCAATATTGGTGATACGATTGTGAAGGGCAAGGATAGCCATCTCATCAATCACATATCCCAATTCCTCAGCATAGGATTTTGCAAAAATAACAAAATCATCATTACTAAAGAGAGGAACGGTTACTTTTTCCGTAAACTTTCTTGCAAATCCGTCATCTAAGGCAAGGGCTTTCTGTACGCCTGCTGCGGTATCCTCCAAAATCACCAGAAGTCCGCTTGTATCCTGCTCTAAGAGCAGTGATAGCGTAACTGCTGTCTTGCGTTCCAGATTTCCCGCACTCTCAATAATGAGACATCCCCCCGCTACCTTGCGAAGTAACTGCTGAACATCCTTTTTATTTAATGCTTCTGCATAGATTTTGCCTACTTTACCATTTGGATAACCGCATTCCTTCTGAAGCACACGAACAATGCTTGTTGCAAGAACCGTCTTTCCACAACATGGACTTCCCTGAATAATCAGGTTGCCAGTTGAAGAACCACCTTCCTTCTTGAGGTTTGCCATAATTCCCGACAATGCCTTGCACAACTGACTTTCCATTCCTTTTACCGGCACGAAATATGAAAAGATTGCCTTCTGCTCATCTGTCAGTCGGTTCAGGGCTTTATCAGCAATCGGAGCCACCTTTTTCTCCTCCTTAGGAAGCTCAGTTTCCACGGTGATTTCTTCCTCAACAACCGGAATCTTAGTTTCTACTTCTACTGGAACTGCAATTTTAGATGGTACTTCTTCTACATCTGAAACTAACACATCTGTGACTTGAGCATCTGTCACTTCAGCATCTGTCACTTCCGTATCCGTCACTTCAGCGCCACCCCCATCAGCAACAGGATCTTCCTCCTGCTGTCTCTCGGCAACTGCTGCCTTGATTGCCTCTAAATCATCGTTTTCGATACGAACAGTTTGTCCTAATTTAATTTCTGCTGCAATTTCCGCAGACAGAATCTCATTTTCTGTACTCAAGCGAGCGATTTCCTGATCTAAAATCGCATTCGCGTTCTGAAGATATTCTTCCTCAAGAAGCTCCTTTGGAGAGATACCGGCTTCGATTTTTGGAAGCACATCATTCAAACGTTCCATGATACCCTCAGCTTCTTGAAGCGCACGCGCCTTTGCAGATTCAAGCTTTCTTTGCTCTACATCCTTAAGTGCCGTCTCTGCGGCACGTTTCGTCTTTTCCCATTCCTCTAAGACTTCTGCAATCGTCATCTGTCCTGTAATCTGCTGCTCTAACTGAGCCTTTTCGTTCATTACAAGACTCATCTGCCCATCCGATTCTTCACCTAACAGCTCTCGGAAATTAATCTTAAGAGAGCCATCAATTTCTTCATCGGTCTCAATATGTATCGCATCCGATTCTTCGCCACTTGTCTCTCTTGGCAGCTGTAAATAAGGAATCTCTTCTACAATTTTCTTGATATTATCCATAGTTCCAACAACAGTTTCTTTTTCTGTTGCATCCATAATCTGCTGCATACCTTTAGCAATCTCCTGCTGGAGATTCGTTGTATTAAAACGGCTTGGATTCAAGGTTACCTGTGGAATTGCAACCTGCTCATGGATATATTCACCCGCGCGCGCCATTTCCTCTGCTCCGATTACCGTCTTTCCCTCACGCTCATGACGGAATCTGCGGTATTTATCTTCCTGAGCTTTCGAAAGTGGCTGATAAAGCATTTTGAGTTCCAACGCATGCTCCACATATGGACCATCGCCAAACCACAAAATCAACTCATCACATGCATCAATACACTTCTCAACCTGTCCTGTCTTATGGTACAGGTGTGCCAACTCAAATGCCCACTCTTCCGTGTATTCCTGCTCCTTTAGTTCTTCAAGAATTGGAATTAACTCCGGTGCCTGCGCACCCTGTGCTTTTTTGATATTGTATAGCAGAACATATCTTTGATTATCATGTGGTGCAATATCCACAAATTCATCATAGTATTCCTGCGCAGCTTCAAAATCTCCCATTTTAATGGCTACTTCTGCAAGACGATAGATGATGGTTCTTCCAATTGGAGAACGATCGTAAGCTCCCAGCAGTATCTCTCTGCTATCCTCAAATCTTCCAACCTTTTCGTAGATTTCTCCCACCTTAACCAGCGCATTCACATTTTTGATTTTGGTCCAGTTTACCTCGTCCGCAATCTCTGCTGCCTCTTCGTATTTTCCCTCTGCACAAAGGTTTTTTAACTGATCCAATTTTAAACTATATTCGTATTTATCCAATTACGTCACCTCAATATGTTTACACAAAAATAGTTAGAATAACCTAGTGTTAGTATACCATTTGCCACCCTAGTATGTCAAAATATATAACAGAAAAAGGCACGAATCCGGTCGATTTTTCTACCGCCTTCGCGCCCTTTTGACTTATTTTTCTTCTACCACTTTTTCTTCTTCTGCTACTTCATAAATCATTGTCTTGTTTGTAGCATCAATTGCAATTACATTCACATAATCCTCCGTCCGATTCGACAGTCCCTTCTTCTCCATTCTGTATTTCAGTCCCTGCTGGCAGAGATAGTAAATCACCGCAAATATCGGAACTCCAAGGAGCATTCCGAAGAATCCGAATAATCCACCTGCAACCAGGATAGAAAACATTACCCAGAAAGAGGACAATCCCGTCGTATCTCCTAAAATCTTTGGTCCAATGATATTACCATCCACCTGCTGCAGTATCAGAATGAAAATTGCGAGGTACAATCCATGGATTGGACTTTGAATCAAAACAATAAGAACGGATGGAATCGCACCAATAAAAGGTCCAAATACCGGAATTACATTCGTTACACCAACAATTACTGCTACAAGCAACGCACTTGGTATGCGAAGAATCAGACATCCAATATAGCAGATGACACCAATAATTGCGGAGTCAATGATTTTACCAGTGATAAATCCTCCAAATATCTGATTTGATTTACGGAAGGTCTCAATAATCTTATTGCCCTTTTGCGCTGGAAAAACCGCATAAATAATCTTCTTGGTCTGTCCTAGCAACGTTTCCTGAATCGCCATAACGTATACCATTACAATAATGCCAATGATAAAGTTCAATAGCGCCTTAACGACAGACAGCACTCCACTGGTAATCTGTGCAATATATTGCTGCGCCTCTGGAAGCACACTATTTACTATCCAGTCCTCTACCGCCGTAGCCGCCGTTGTAATCACTTCTGCCACGTAGTACGAAAAGGAACTATCACCCACTTTACTTTCCTGAATCCACTCCGTAAAGGTCTCCACATATTTTGGCATTTTAGCACCTAATACGCTTACACTATTTGTCAATGCCGGTGCTAAAATAGCTATAAACATAACTATCAAAGCCAGCAGAAACACTACCGTTCCTGCTATACCGATGCCTCTTGCCAGCTTCTTCGACTTTTCTTCCTTTACGCCCCTCTTTTGGAGCCATTTATAAGTCGGTTTCTCCACAAAGTTCTTCACCGGCATAAGCAGATACGCCAACATCAAACCAATGATAATAGGTTCTCCGGCTTTTAGGATTTTTCCGATATAATTTAAAATGTTTTCCATTCGGAAAATCACGAAGAAGAACAAAATACATGCTGCTACTGTAAGAAAAATGGTCAATCCTAGCTTAAAGTAATGACTTTTTTCCTTTTTTACTGGTTTCCCAGCTTCTACACTCTTATCAATCTCCGCCACGCTTACTCCCTCTAGTCTCTATAGTAATTTATAAGACATCCTTTTAAAATAATATCTTTTTCATCCGGTGTTAATTCACTCATCTTAAGTGTAAATTCCTTAAGCGCACCGTCCTTTACCACATATGCTG
>CAYPAM010000115.1:0-5718 GCA_964408715.1 uncultured Lachnobacterium sp. | reverse complement strand
CCTGGTCAAAGCTGTTGATGTTCCATACAAAGCCCTGGAACATAACCTTGTTTTCAAAGTGTGACAAAAGCGCACCAAGTGACTTAGGATTGAGCTGCTCGCCAATGATGATACTAGATGGACGACCACCCTCAAAATTCTTATTACGATTATCATCCGCTTTACCGCATGCAAAAGCTACAATCTGTGCTACTACATTCGCACACAGCTTCTGCTGGCTGGTACTATCTTCAATTACTACATCTTTGCCCATCTGATTGTTCTTAAATCCAACAAACTGAAGAGGCACGATGTCTGTTCCCTGATGGAGCAACTGGTAGAAGGAATGCTGTCCATTGGTTCCTGGTTCGCCGAAGATAACTGGTCCAGTAACGTAGTTTACCGGTTCTCCAAAACGGTTTACGGATTTACCATTTGATTCCATATCCAGCTGCTGTAAATGCGCCGGGAAACGGCTAAGCGCCTGTGAATATGGTAAAACGGCTGTATTTTGATAACCTAATACATTGCGCTCATAAACGCCGATTAAGGCATCCATCATCGCTGGGTTCTTCTTGATATCCGCGTTTGTTGCGGTCTTATCTGCTTCTGCAGCACCATCTAAGAACTGCGCAAATACTTCTGGTCCAAATGCAAGTGATAACACTGCACCACCCACTCCAGAGGTAGATGAAAAACGTCCGCCAATATAGTCATCCATGAAAAATGCCGCCAGATAATCTGCACTCTTTGCGAGTGGAGATGTTTCACTTGTAACAGCAATCATGTGTTTTGCAGGGTCTAATCCCGCATTCTTCAATGCGTCCTTTACGAAGGATTCATTGGTCAAGGTCTCAAGGGTTGTACCTGATTTTGATACAAGTACGAACAGAGAATGTGCAACGTCGATGGTATTTAAAACGCCTGCTGCATCATCAGGGTCTACGTTGCTGATGAATCTGGCTTCCATCTTGAAGGTATTGTTTACTTTTGCCCAATTCTCAAGCGCAAGATACATTGCACGAGGGCCAAGGTCACTACCGCCGATACCAATCTGAACAACCGTTGTGAACTTCTCGCCTGCTGCATTGGTGATTTCACCATTATGTACTTTGTTTGCGAAGTCAGCGATTTTCTTCTGTTCCCCTACATAGAAATCACGTTTATTCGCGCCGTCCGCGATAACTGCGTCGCCAAGCTGAACGCGGGTCATCTGATGAAGAACGAGGCGGTTTTCTCCTGTATTGATTACTTCGCCATTGTAAAGAGCTGCATATTTCTCTACAAGCTGTGTCTCTTCTGCTAATTTTGCAAGCACTGCAAGCACGTTATCATCCACCTGCTTTGCGGCGTAGTTGTAAGCCATACCAGCCGCCATTGGCACGCTGTAATTTCTCACACGGTCTGCACCGTTTTCTCCAGACATTACCTCTGCAAGCTTCACTCGCGCTACTGCTTTCAACTCATCATATGCTTTTACTGTATCTAAATTGTTCCAGGTAATCATTGTGATTCCTCCTTAAATCTGCTTATCGCTTTATTATACTATCAAACCTATACTAATTCAAGTAAATCAAATGGGACTGCTACATAAAAGTGCAGTCCCATTCATTTATTCACCTACCGCTTTGTTCGTAAACATGGTTATCCATAATTTTAACCTGCTAGGTTTTCCCATATGCGGCATTTGCTCTCCCCACATAAGCATCCGTTTGTCATCGGCTGTAGTTGGGTTCCATTGGCACAAGCCGTCGCCATTTGGATTTCCTGTTTTTGCAAAATTACAAAGATATGTTGTCATAGCATCGCTGATTATATAATCATGCTCTGTGAATGGTCTCCAGCCGTTTTTCAACGTACCAAAGAAGTACCACAATTCGCTGGAATGCCATGCTCCATTATCATCTCCCGGCAGCATACGATCAAAGAACCAGCAATAGCTTGGCTGTTTCTTCTGCTCATCCTGACGCACACACCAGTCCCTTGCCATACCTGCAATAATTGGCGGAACTATATCATGGCTGGTAGAGCCCATGATATATGGGATGTCTTTCTGTGCACCATGTCCTGCTGCTGTAAGACCGGATTCTGTTAATGCCAATCCATCAATACAAGGTGCTGCCGCCATACCATATTTTGGCGAAGACTTTTTGACTGTTTTCCACACCGCAAATAATTTCTCTACATCCAAAGCCCGAAGCTCTTCCAAATTCTTGCAGCCTGCCTCTGCTAATACCTTTTCCCAGAATTCATACCTGTCTTCCGCAGTTGCTTTACTATCCATAAGCTTGCTTACACCGCCGCCACTATGCATAACGGCTTTTGCAAACATTCCATCTGTCAATGGGCTTATACATAGATTCAAAACACTCATAGCTCCTGCGCTTTGACCCATAATCGTGATGTTATCTGGATTGCCCCCAAATTCGCGGATATTATCTCTCACCCATTGAAGAGCCGTTATCTGGTCATACATACCATAGTTTCCTGTATGTCCCGCCTCCTCCTTCAGCTTTGGCAGGCACAGATATCCCATTGGTCCCAATCGATAGTTGCAGGTTACAGCAATCACGCCCTTTGTTGGCCACACAGGTCCATCAAAATGCTTTTCGTGTCCGCATCCACCGGTATATCCACCGCCATGAATATAGAAAATAACCGGTAGCTCGCTTGCCGGTGTAGCAGTTTTTGGAACCCAGATATTCAAAAACAAACAGTCGTCACTATAGGTATAGGCTGCGCCCTTTCGGAATTCGTTATAGTAGAACACCTTTTCCACAACCTCTTCTTCGTTATAGAATGCTCTTGGCTGATAACTACAGTTCCCATACTCTGTTGCTTCATATACGCCGTCCCAGTGAATCACCTGCTTTGGATATTCCCATCGTCCTGCCGTAGCATAGCGAATGCCCTTATAAGCTATCACATCATCCCACTGGCAGGTTGTACCGCGGATTTCCCCGCATTTTGTCATAATTGTATCCAACATACCTGATACCTCTTTTCCTATAATCCAAATACCCTCTGTGCATTTTTGTAGCAGATTTTATCGTAGGCTTCACGGCTTAAGGTTCCCTGTTCTACTTGCTCATCCAGCCATGCCCCCAACGGAAATACCATGTCGGAATTCACCATATCCGTTGCAAAAAACAATCTGTCTGCATATGTTTCTAAGAAGTTCAAGCCGAATTCCGGGTCTCGCATAATAGCCTGCCCTGCGCTGTTCGCACTTAAATCACCGTAAAGGTTCTCGTACCTTTCAAACAATTCTGGAACTCTTCCACCCGGCACTACCGGGCCCTGTCCCCAACTGTTGCGACCCTCTTTATCATCCGGTGCCTCTGCACTCATTTCAATCCAGAATGTCTGACTGTGTCCTAAAATCATTAAGTTTGGATATTGTTGTAATACTCCCTCAAGCAATGGCAATCGTGGTTCATCCACTACACCATAGCTATACCCCACCTCTGGGCTCATGTGAATTGTAACCGGTAATTCCAGTTTCTCTGCCGCAGCAAAAACAGCCTGCAGGAATGGGTCATCCAGTCGTCTGTTGATTGTGAATTCTCCAACACCAATTGCGCCCTGTCTTTTGTACTCTGCCAATCTATCATAAACCGTTGATTCATCTACCGGGTCCACCGTACACATCCACGCAAAACGGTCTGGATATTTTTCACATATTTTGCAGTTGGTTTTATTCTTTCCAAACGGCGCCTTTTTCTCTCCGCTGGACATGAGGACGGCTTTCGCAATCCCCAATTCGTCCATATGCGCAATCATCTTTTCTGGATTTGAAATATTAAATTTCCCGATTTTGGGAATGTTCCACGTTGTAATAACGTGCATATGTAAATCGATTTTCTTCATAGCTTTTTCCTAATTAGTTCTGTTCTTCTCTCTTTGCCGCCATATCTGCATACATTTCATCTGTCTTCTTCTTATCTAGGTTAAAGATTAAACCAATACCGATAAGCTGAAGTGCATAGCAGATTACTGGAATCAAGTTGCAAATGTAATAAATACCTGTTACCGCTTCTGGAGTCTGAACCACATCCAAACCAGACACGTATCCTACAAGACCAAGGCTTGCCGCAATACCTGTTGATGCTACAGTAGAACCAATTTTACGGCTGAATGTATATAAGCTGTACATACTTCCATCACTACGGAAGCCTGTTTTCCATTCACTGTAATCCAAACAATCGGAAACCAACGCCCAAATCAACATGGTAAATGCCACCTGACCAACCATCGCACCAATATTAAGTGCCGTGAAGATAATAACGTTATCTACATAGAAAATCACTTTTGCCAAGCTAAATACAAAACCAATCGCACTGGTAATTATAATAACATTACGTTTTCCAAACTTTTTAACCAATATTGGAATCAATGGGAATACTACAATCATAAATGGAATCGCTGCTACTGTAGATACCATAATCATATCTGTGTTGTGATAAACTTCTTTATAAATATAGCTGTAGGTCTGGCTGGAACCAGTAATGGTCAGCATTGAACCAATAGTCGCAATCATAACACCGATTAATGGACGGTTCTTAAGTGCTGCGCTGAGCACTTTTTTGAACTCAAACTTCTCGCCTTCTTTTCTTTCCACACGCACACGTTCTTTTGTAAAAGTGCAAAGGATGATGTAGCTAACAATACAACATACACCAAATATGATTGCTAACAGAGTGAATCTCTCTGGCAAGATATTGTCGTTTTCATCAAAGCAGAACACTGGAACCATAGACAATGCCACAGCGCCTACCAATCCACCGCCGATACTGCGCGCACGGCTTAATTTACTTCTATCGATTGGGTCTAAAGACACAACGTTTGCCATAGCTCCGAATGGCATACTTGTTCCTGTATAACTCATGCCAAATAAAACATAAACAAAGGCAACCCAAGCATGTAATGCAATACCTTCAAATGGAACCTTGCTAAAGCAAAGAACTCCTGATAACGCCAATGGAATCATAAACAGCTTAATCCACGGTGTGAATTTGTCCCCACTCTTTCCAAGCTTCCAACGATCTGGGAACGAGCCAATGATTGGGTCATTGATGGCATCCCATAAACGCGCAACCAGGAATAAACCCGCCATCCACGCTGCATCAATACCTAATGCATAGGTACAGAAGGTAAGGAAATATGCATCTACATACAGGTTTACGAAGCTACCCGCCATATCGCCAAACACATATCCAACCTGATCTTTTACTCCAAATTTTGGAATAACTTTTTCTTTTGAACTCATAACACCCTTCTCCTTTTCTTAAGTTCTAGGTTTACTAGATAACTTAACTATACAACGCTAAACTCATATTATAAATAGTTTTTTGCAAGACTTTACAATGAATTCTCCCTAACTCTTATCATGGATGTCAGCGCTGGGCTTTCTTTGTATCATTGCACTTTTTTGTGCCGTGTATCTGTATGTTCATAAGTCTGTCTCTGTACCTTTCATAAAACAATCCGTAAATTTGTATGTTTTACGGATTCTGTCCACCCCCCTACAACGATTTCAAGTATTCCTCTACATTCAAATACTGAATACTTTCAACCTCTACACTATCTCCTCGATAAATCACATATCGTCCTGTAATCTCACCATACCTATGACTTGTCATAGCACACTTTTCTTCGTTGGTAATATGACGATACTGCTCAGGAACTTGTTCCTTGCTGTACTTTACTTCATAGATTTGGCAAGTAAGTGTTTTCTGG
>CAYPAM010000114.1:0-5795 GCA_964408715.1 uncultured Lachnobacterium sp. | reverse complement strand
GAAGCTTACGAATTATTAAAATTCATGAGCTTTGGTGTTGATGGATGGTTAACAAGAATTGAAGCTTACAACAATCCGGAATTAGTAAATGCAAGCGGTATTGAATTAAAGCATGACTCTATGCCAGTACCTATCACAAAGAACGAAAAAGTTTGGGATGCATATATCGATATGTATTGTGCAGATATGGATGAAGAACACACAACCTTGTGGGAGAACTACTTCGCAAGCTGTATGCAGCCAATTCCATTTGGATGGACAGCAATCGCAGGTTACTGGAACTTCTGTGCAGAATACTTCAATGCAATTACTGCATCAAACGGTTTAATTGGTATTCATGACATCGTAGATAACGGAACAGGTAAGGCTGCTGACTACGTGGAAGAAGCTAACATCAAAGCAAACTGGTATCATGCAGACGCTATGATTTCTTACTTTGGACCAACCGGATATGACATCCTTTCTGAAGAAGAATTAGCTTACTGGGAACAGGTTAAGGCTGATAACGGTGGAGAAAACGGTGGCGGAACAGGCGAAGAAACCACAGAAACAGCAGAATAAAAACCTGACACGAAAGCATCAGCCAGGGAGAATTGCAAGTAGGCAATTCTCCTGCATAACATCAATTGATCGAAAAGCGCTGTAAGGGGCGCTTAAGATAAACTTCATATTAAGAAGGAGAGGAAAACTATGAAAAAAAGAGTTTTAGCAGCACTTTTGTGTGCAGCAATGACTGCAAGCTTACTCGTAGGCTGTGGCAGCAACACAGGTAACAGTGAAAATTCTGGCTCAGAACCTACAGAAGAAGATTCTTCTGCAGCTGATACCAGCACAGAAGACAAGACAAACACAGGCAATACAGAATTATCTGTAGAGCCAAAGGTATACTACGGATTCGAATCAACAGATGAAGGATGGACAGTAGTAGTAGAAGATACAAGCAAATCTTCAAACAAAGCATATGATGCTTCACTTGCAACAGGTGCTACAGCTAGAACAATTGTAGCTGGTGATATCGCACTCGCAGATTTAACACACGCAGGTGTACTTGGAAATTGTGCATACTTAAACAGATCATGGGCAATTGACTTAGAACTTGAACCTACTAACACAGATGCTTGGACAGTTTCATTCTGGGTATGGGGTCTTGGTATGACAGATTACATGCCAACAGTTCAGTTTGGTAGCAACATGGGCTACTCAACAGGTAGTGTTTCATGGGTTAACTTCACAAAGACCGATTGGAATGGTACAACATATCCAATGATTTGGTCTCGTCATGAAGATTACAACTCATGGCCATGGATGTGCGGATATGATGGCGTATTACACGGATACAAAGAATGGGTTAACGTTACACTCGTAGCTACAGGTGAAACATATGAATCTGCAGACGGAATCCAGGTTGCCGGTGCTCAGGTTTATATTGATGGCGTTTTAATGTATGATGCATATGACAACTACATGAACGGAACATATTTTGATATGACAGACAGCCTTGGAAACCTTGCTCCAGACATCATGAAACCAACAGAAAACCAGACATTTGAATCATATGTTGGTATCAACTACTGGGATACAATGTACAAGGGATGTATCGATGAGTTCTATATATTTGATCAGGCACTCTCTGCAGATGATGTATTAGCTCTTTACAACAAGGGTAATGCAGCAGCAGATCCGGCACTTGACCTTTCAAGTGAACCTGTAGAAAACGACACAGTACTTCTTGGTGCAAACAGTCTTGGTGCAAACGACTTTACACAGGGATGGTGGACTGCTTTCTCTGAAATCTGGGAAGTTGCCGAAGGCACAACAAAGACAATCTCATTCAAGAGTTACCATACAAACCTTAACTTTGGTACCTACATGAACCCGGTTGTTATTTTACAGAACGTTGCAGCAGGACATTCAACAGCAGACGATGCAAGCTATAAAGAATACATTGTAGCTCGTACCGATAACTATGCTTGGGATGCAGTAACTAACACAAACGCTGAGGGACAGACACTCTGTACAGCAACATGTGACTGGAATTGGGATACATTCAAGGATGATACACATGATGCAAGCTTCGTTGTTAAGATTACAAATAACGGAACAACAGCAGATATCGTTATGGAAGTAACATCTGTTTCCGGTACAACATATACACAGTCTTATACAGGAATCACTGTTGATGGCGCAGTATATGCTACATTAACACTTGAAAAATGCTGTATCGATGAAATTACAGTAGAATAATTCAATAGTAGATTCACAAAAACGCCAATGGAGCAGCAACATGGCTGCTCCATTGCTTTTCTAAGAGCGAAAGCGGAAGAAGTATTTCGCGCCTAGAAAAGCGATGGAGCAAAAGGAGGCTTATGAAAATGCAACAGGAAAAACGGCTGAAATACAACGAACCATGGATATTACAGCGTGCGGACCCGTATGTATACCTTCACACAGACGGATGGTATTACTTCACCGCATCTATTCCTGCATATGATTGCATTGCTCTTAGAAGAGCAAAATCTTTGGCAGAACTTCCGGAAGCGGAAGAGGTAATTATCTGGAAAAAACACGAGAGCGGTCCGATGAGTGAGCATATCTGGGCACCGGAGATTCACTACCTGTTTGGGAAATGGTATATCTATTTTGCAGGTGGAGAAGCGGAAAATGTATGGAATATTCGTCCATACGTCTTAGAGTGTCAGGGCGATGACCCAATACATGATGCATGGGTAGAAAAAGGTAAAATGCAACGCGCGACAGAGGATGAATTCTCCTTTGAAGCATTTTCTTTAGATGCAACCGTATTCGAAGTACACGGAGAATGGTACTACGTGTGGGCGGAAAAGGTAGGTGTTGGCAGACAGATTTCCAACCTCTACATCGCACAGATGGAAAACGGCTACACATTAAAAACCGTGCAGGTGCTCCTTACAACACCTGACTATGATTGGGAGCGCGTTGGCTTCTGGGTAAATGAAGGCCCGGGTGTGATTCGCCACAACGGCAAGCTATATCTGACCTATTCCGCTAGTGCAACTGGTGTAGAATACTGTGTCGGCATGCTCACGGCAGATGAAAATGCAGACCTTTTAGATCCTCGTTCATGGAAAAAGGAACGTTATCCGGTGCTTCAGACAGATAATGACCTCGAAATCTATGGTCCGGGACACAACTCCTTTACCAAGGATGAGGAAGGTAATGATGTTATTGTATATCATGCAAGAAAAGAATCTGAGATTATCGGCGACCCGCTCTATAATCCAAATCGTCATGCAATGCTGATGAAGGTAAGATGGGATGAGGATGACAGACCTGTATTTTCGTATTATAATTAAATCTATATATTTGTGCATATAGGCATAGAAGGGATTGATGAGAGCTGTTGCGGTATGCGACAGCTCTTTATTACTTTATAGGAAATTCCTATAAAGCAAAAAGATGCTCCGCTAAGGATGCGCACCTCGCGGAGAGGAATTTAATTGCTGCGTAATACCGCTCGGGCGCGGAGAATCTCGCAAGAGAGATTCTTTGTTCTGTTATAGGGAATTCCTATAACACAAAAGTGCTAAGCATAATGGAGGGAAAAGGAAATGGCAAGACTTGTTATTAATGAATTGAATAAAAAGGGGAGAATTGAGCCGGAAATCTATGGACATTTTTCCGAGCACCTCGGAAGATGTATCTACGAAGGAATCTATGTGGGCGAAAATTCGGATATTCCGAATGTAAATGGTATGAGAACGGACGTAGTAGAAGCGTTAAAAGAGCTTCAGGTTCCAGTGCTTCGCTGGCCGGGAGGATGCTTTGCGGATGAATACCATTGGAAGGATGGAATTGGTCCAAAGGAAACAAGAAAGAAAATGATTAACACCCACTGGGGCGGCGTGGTAGAAGATAACAGCTTCGGTACACACGAATTTATGGAGCTCTGCCGTCAGATTGGATGTAAGACCTATATCAATGGTAATCTTGGCAGTGGAACTGTTCAGGAGATGTCGGAATGGGTAGAGTATATGACCTTTAACGGCGTATCTCCAATGGCAGATCTGCGAGCTAAGAACGGACACGAAGAACCATGGACTGTAGACTACTTCGGCGTAGGCAACGAGAACTGGGGCTGCGGTGGTAACATGACACCACAGCATTATGCGAATGAGTATCGCCGTTATCAGACCTATGTGAGAAACTATGATCAGAGCAAGCCGGTTAAGAAGGTATGCTGTGGCGCAAACGTAGCGGACTACTTCTGGACAGAGGGCGTGCTTGAGACCTGCTTCGACCATTGCCCGGACTTCTTGCATGGCTTTATGGATTATCTGTCTCTTCATTATTATGTGCATCCGGAAGGATGGGAGATTAAGGGCAGCTCAACCGACTTTAATGAAGAAGTATGGTATAAGACCTTGAATAAGGCACTTTACATGGATACACTTGTAACCAGACACGGCGCAATCATGGACCGCTTCGACCCAGAGAAGAAGATTGGTATGTGCGTAGATGAATGGGGTACATGGTACACCTGTGAGCCAGGAACAAACCCGGGCTTTTTATATCAGCAGAACACCGTGCGTGACGCATTAGTTGCGGGTATCACACTCAATATTTTCAACAAGCATTGTGACCGTGTGAAAATGGCTGCGTTGGCACAGATGGTTAACGTGCTTCAGTCCGTACTTCTTACCGAAGGCGACAAGATGATTAAGACACCTACCTACCATGTTATGCATATGTATCGACATCACCAGGGAGCGCAGCTTCTTGATTCTGCCCTCGCCGGCGTAGAAGAGATTGGTGTGGGCGAATGGAAGGTTCCAAAGCTTACAGAATCCGTATCTATGGATGAAAGCGGTGTTATCACCATCACCATGAACAACCTTTCTATCGAGGCTTCCGAAGAAGTAGAAGTAACACTTATAGAACAGGGCTATAAGGTTGTGGAAGCAAAAATTGTTACAGAAAAGGATATGCATTCCCATAACACCTTCGATGCACCGGAGGTGGTGACGGAGAAAGACTTTGCCGACTACAAGCTGGCAGAGAATGGTCTTGTTGTTACGATGCCTGTAAACAGTGTTGTGAAGATTCGTCTTGCCAGATAATATTTTGCGAGATATTATCTTGTGCGTGTGAATATCACATGAGACAACATCTTATGTATGAGAATATCTTACGAGACAATATCTTATGCATGAGAATATCTCATGAGGCAACATCTTATGTATGAGAATATCTTACGAGACAATATCTTATGCATGAGAATATCTTACGAGACAATATCTTATGCATGTAAGATGTGACAATTGTTGTATGGTAAGGGTTTATGATCTTATGTAATTAATTTGTCGGGGATTTGGAGAAATATATGGCGGGAATCTGCAAGAAATGCCTGCTTCGCGAAATGGCAGAAGCAGACTATACACAAATCCAAAAGTATAAAGCAGCTATCAAATCAGAAGACCGCGTGTGTGAAGAGGAATACGAACGCCGCTTATGCCTATGCAAGGAATGTGACCTGCTGAATGCAGGTACGTGTGGAGCGTGTGGCTGTTATGTTGAGCTTCGCGCCGCGTCTGTTGTGGGGCACTGCCCTTATAAGAGGTGGTAGCACTTATATACAAAGAAGTAATAGTATGGGAATGATAGTATAGGAATGATGGCATGGGAATAGTAGCATAGGAATAGTAGTATGTGAATTGTTAATTGGCTGTTGCACCACGGATTTTGCTGAAAATCCGTGGTGTAACAGCGTTTTGTTTTCTTATCATGCAGCCAGAAACTTCTGGTGCATCCTTTAAAGT
>CAYPAM010000113.1:4018-5868 GCA_964408715.1 uncultured Lachnobacterium sp. | reverse complement strand
TAGAAGAAATATCTTTGAATGAGTCTGCATATACAATATTGGGGGAAATAAAAAATGCAGGAATATAATTTAACGATTAAAATTTCCGCAGAAGAGTCATACAGCGAGCGAGTGTCTGAGGGCACTCGCTTCCTTGACCTGGCGGTAAAATACCAGAAGTATTACAAAGACCAGATTGTGTTGGTTAAGCACGATCATAGACTCAGAGAATTGAACAAGAAGGTGAAAAAGGATTCCGAGATTTCCTTTATCACAATGACTGACAAAGACGGAAAGCGCGCATATCGTAGAAGCGCTGTGCTTTTGATGCAGAAAGCAGCAAATAACCTTTGGAAAAACGATGTGATGATTCGCGTAAATCATTCCTTAGGCCAGGGATACTTCTGTAGCATGGAAGGTGTGGAACTAAATAAAGCCAACATTCTGATGTTAAAGGAAGAAATGCTTCGCGTTGTTGCTCAGGATTATCCAATTGAAAAATACAATGTGAATAGAGATGAGGCCATTGAACTGTTCACAAACTTTGGGCTCATTGACAAGAAGCTTACAATGGAATATCGTAGAAACTCCAGAGTGAACCTTTATTCCCTAGATGGATTTGTAGATTATCACTTTGGATTTATGGTGCCAAGCACGGGCTATATCAAATGGTTTGATTTAGACCTTTACGAAAATGGTTTTGTTATTATCTTCCCGAATAAGAATGGTGCAGTTGTGGAGCCACTGGTAACATCAAGCAAACTGTTCCATACATTACAGGAGTCCAAGAAATGGAGCCAGATGTTGGGTGTAGGTACGGTAGGTGCATTAAACGAAGCCATCTCCCACGGAGGCGGACATGAACTCATTCTTCTTCAGGAAGCCCTGATGGAAGAACGCATTGGCAACATCGCAGCACAGATTGCGGAATCTCGCGACAAGAAGTTTGTTATGATTGCAGGACCATCTTCCTCTGGTAAGACAACCTTCTCCAACCGTTTGTCCATCCAGTTACGTGCGAAAGGTTTAAACCCACACCCAATCGGATTAGATGATTACTATATTGACCGTGATAAATGTCCAAGAGATGAGAACGGTGACTTTGACTTTGAATGCTTAGAGGCAATTGACGTAGAAAAATTCAACGAAGATATGACTGCGTTATTAAACGGCGAAGAGATTCCTATGCCATCCTTCAACTTCAAGACCGGACGCCGTGAATATCGTGGCAAGAAGTTGAAATTGGGCGACAACGACATCCTGGTAATCGAAGGTATCCACGGATTGAATGATAAGCTGTCATACACTTTGCCGGCAGAGAGTAAATTCCGTATTTACATCTCCGCTTTGACACAGCTTAATATCGACGAACACAACCCACTTCCAACCACAGATGGACGTCTGCTTCGACGCATCGTGCGTGACGCAAGAACCCGCGGCACCTCGGCGCAGGAAACCCTCGGTATGTGGGCATCGGTAAGACGTGGCGAAGAGAAATACATCTTCCCATTCCAGGACAGCGCAGACGTAATGTTTAACTCTGCCCTCGTATACGAGATGGCAGTATTAAAGGTTTATGCAGAACCATTATTATTCCAGATTCCTCGCGACAGCGAAGAATATTTGGAAGCTAAGAGACTCTTAAAGCTTCTCGACTACTTCCTTCCACTTCCAACGGAAGGCATCGCACAGAACTCACTAGTAAGAGAATTCGTGGGTGGAAGCTGTTTTAATGTATAATAACTATTTAGCCAAGTAGTTCAATAAAAAAGACGGCCGTTCAAGCTTGCTTGAATAAGGCTGTCTTTTTTGTTGGACGTGTTTGGCGTTTAGCCAAACAGCGAGAGCCATCGCATCGTAAGAGGCGAGTG
>CAYPAM010000113.1:0-3918 GCA_964408715.1 uncultured Lachnobacterium sp. | reverse complement strand
ACGTGTTTGGCGTTTAGCCAAACAGCGAGAGCCATCGCATCGTAAGAGGCGAGTGGTCGCGAAGCGACCGGGTCGAGCTTACTTGGCTAAATATATCGAGCAGAAGCAGTATTCGCAGCGCAAAGGAATGAAAAGAGCGAGGAAACGTATAATCAGCGTGACAATGAATATCGAGAAGATAACTATAGTAAAAAGATAACGGAGAAAAAGCCGGTTGAAGATGATCACCCAATGTTTGATTACATTGATAAAGACGCATTTATGGAACAGAAACATGCTACGCGTTTAGAATCAGAAGAAGAACTAGATACCTAGTGAAACTGTTATTCGACAAGAAGATAATTCCATTGTATATGAGAACTTTTTTGACGAAAATTCGAGTTTGAAGTACACGCCGCTTCTATCAGGTGTACAAGAAGATATTATTTTATCTGCATATGCTGAGAGTGTTGCGTATGATTTTCTTGTTGAAACAGAAGGATTATATATTTATAATGATGGTGAAGATGAACTCTATACAATCATTATGAATTGGAGATTATAAATGGAGGTATTTGCGATGGAGAAAAAAGTGAGAACTATTGTATTAGGTGGATGCTTATTAATCTTGATGTCCGGTTGTGGTGGAGAAAAAATGAATCAGTTTGAACAGATTAAAGCAGAGTATATGGAATTATGCACAAAAATGAATGATAATAGTGAAATGCCACAAACTGAAATCGCAGCTTCATATGCTAATTTATGTAAGCAGATTTCTGAAGGAAAAGATGATCAAGCAAGGGAATATGCGGACCTACTAGAAGAAATTACTGGTGGGACAGTCACTATTGCAGAAGACGAAGTGTTTGAATTGGCAAAGGACTATGGGGAGATATTTGCAGAGTTAGCTTCCGGTGAAACAGATTTTGGTTTACAGGATATCGTCATAGCCGGTCAAAATGAAACAATAATAACGGTTAGTTATAAAAGCGATGTTAGGGCATATAGTGTGGAGCAAATGGAAGAAAATGAGATGGAGTACTCTGGGGACTCTCTTGTATCGCCAGATGGTTCGCTTGGAAGATATCGCATGAAAATAGTTTTTTATGATGCGAAGCCAAGTAATGTATTTTTGCAGAAGTATCCTGTTGGAGAAGTGCATCAGATAGCTAACTATGCTAATGAGGTGCTTAATATGAGATGCGAGTACACATCAGACCATGGCTTTGTTATCTATATTGGTTCGGAGGCATTTCTAGGTGTAAATAAACAAGATATCACAGAGTTGACACGACCGATAGGAGATGTTGAAATTATAATAGGCAAAGATGGAAATTAGTCGGTTTATCTGGTTTTTCGTGAAGATATACAGGAACATTTAATTGATCATCACGAATAGGGGGAACTTATGAAGGCGAAAAAGGCAAACCTAGTTGTAACAGTGGTAGCATTATGTATATGCATCCAAGGGTGTGCTAACACGGGGGAAAGTCAAGTAGAAGGCGATTCCATAATTGAGGAAGTCACCGAGCTCGATGATAATAGCCTTACCGCGTACTTTGATACTTATGAGGAATTAAAAGCGTGGTTTGTATTGGACGAGGAAGGTCAAGCTCCTGCAATGGAGGAAATGGACGAGTATGGAGAAGCATATGAGAAGTTTATAGAAGATATGCTTAGTGGAGAAATTCAACTTGTGATTCCATACTTGGAAGATGAGCCTATGCGGTTAATTAATGAGAGGGTGGGCTTTAATGGCTTGGTGTTAAGCAAAAGTACTGGCCATAGACCTTCAATTTGGTATTTTTGCGGAATAGAAGATATGAGATTCCGAATTCAGATTGTGTATTTGTCTGAGGAGGAAGTAGCCTATGCAAAAGAACACACCATTAATGAAGCTATCCAATATATTTTTACAACACAACCGAATCCGGATAAACTGCAAGAGTATGTTGAGGATATACAATTGAGCGACAGAACGGTTTCGGCACTTTGCGCGGAATATTATAGTGACGAAAGAATATATAAGCATTTTATATATGACAACCTGTATGTGACTATTGCGGGCTATGAAGAAGTGTTTGAAGAAAGTATTTGGGCGAATTGTAGCTTTAAGTCATATGAATTGGAATTCGAAGTAGATGTCCCAGACGAAGAACTTACCCTCCTGCAGAAGGTTATGCTCAATAAAGCGGAGTACTATGGTAGAACCGGAGTTTACATGGACGACTTAGGCTGGCATAAGATAACCGAGTTGCAATACTTTGATTATGCAAACAAGTACAATGAATTTGGGGTATGCTATTTAGATGGTGATGGTAGCCAAGAGGTATATCTATATTACAGCGGAGGAGATGTACTTATTCTCCATGAAGAAGATGGTGTCGTGTATGGATATTCAGATGTGTTTAGAGGATTTAATAATCTATGTACCAATGGAATCTTTGCTGGTTCTTCAGGTGCATCAGACAATTATTGGTGTGGAAATGTGAGCTTTGATAAAAGCGTAATGAAGCATGATTATATTCATATAGTTGATGAATATAATCCAGTCAGAATTGTTTATTCGAAGGGGACAGCAATTAACGATGAGTCGGGCTGGCACTACCAAGATGAAGTTGAAATCACAGAAACAGAGTGGAACGAAATTGCTGCACAGAATCCAAGAGGGGAGAGGGTAGAAGAATATCCATTTACTGCGGAGAATGTTATGAAGTACGTGAAGTAAGTTTGAGTGATATGTAAAAGAAAATACCATTTGTCTTAAGACACTATTATATGCTATTATAATAGTGTCTTTTTTCTAGCATTGGGACTCCTTCATTTATAAGTAAAGGAGTATTATGACAAACAAAATTAAACCCAACAAAAAATATAAGGATTCATTGTTTCGTAAGATATTTGGAGAAAACAAGGAAAATGCATTAAGTTTGTATAACGCAATTAATGGTAGCGCTTATACAATGGAAGATGAGTTTGAATATACGACATTGCAAGATGTGGTGTATATGAAAATGAAAGATGATGTATCGTTTTTAGTAGGAACATCATTAAGTCTATATGAACATCAAAGCACTTATAATCCAAATATGCCGTTACGAGGATTTTTGTATTTTGCTGATTTGTATCGTGAAATAATCAAGGATAATGAGAAAATTTATAGTCCTCAACTTGTTCGTATCCCAAATCCCAAATATATCGTATTTTATAATGGTCCTCACAGCAAGATGAGCGAGGATTCTGTAAAACTTCGACTGTCAGACTGCTTTGAGGTACTAGACAAAAGTGGCGATTTTGAATGGACAGCAGCTATGATTAATATTAATGCGGGGTATAATCAAGAGATCCTTGAAAAATGCGATATATTGAAGCAATATACTGTTTTCATTGAAAAAGTGAAAGAGTATAATAGGAGTAACAATTTAACGGATGCAATTAATCAGGCGATGGAGGTCTGTATTGCAGAAGGCGTTTTGACGGATGTTTTATCGAAACAGAAAAGGGAGGGACAAAACGTGGTATTAACAGAGTTTGACCAAGAAAAATATGATGAGATGATTAAAGAGATTGGACGCCAAGAAGGACGCCAAGAAGGACAGTTAGACACTTATTGCCATTTTGTCGCAAAGAAACGCATATCCCTTCAAGAAGCTTTGCAAGAATGCAATCTTACGAAAGAAGAATTCTTAGAAAAAATGGAAGAGCTAGGGCTAAATCCTCCAGAATAAAAGACTTGCAATTTATAAAGCAAGTGTGTATAGTAATTAAAGTCATGCAGAGATAAGCAATATTTTTGCACATTCACGGCATGGCTAGACTCGCAGGACAGGTGATCGCGGCTGCAAGTGCCGAAAGGCCGCAGGTGAGGAAAGTCCGGGCTTCACAGGGCAGGATGCCGGTTAACGGCCGGTGGAGGAAACTCTAAGGAAAGTGCAACAG
>CAYPAM010000112.1:0-5893 GCA_964408715.1 uncultured Lachnobacterium sp. | reverse complement strand
CATGAATACAGTACAACGTGTTCCAAGGTCGATTGGATTCTGAGCAAAAAGTGCTTCTTTTGCAAAGTCTGCGACGCTGTAATTTAAGGATTTGGCGAAGGTCTCGATGAAGGAGCCGCAGCCGGAGGAGCAGGCTTCGTTCAGCTGAACAGAGTCTACGGTCTGGTTCTTAATCTTGATACACTTCATATCCTGTCCGCCAATGTCGAGGATGCAGTCAACCTTTGGGTCGAAGAATGCGGCCGCATAGTAGTGTGCTACAGTCTCAACCTCGCCGTCATCTAACATAAGAGCAGCCTTAAGGAGTGCTTCTCCATATCCGGTAGAGCAGGAATGTACGATGTGCGCATCGGCTGGAAGCTTGTCAAACAGGTCGACAATCGCTTTCATCGTTGTGCCTAGCAGGTTGCCATTGTTACTGCTATAGAATGAATAAAGAAGCGAACCGTCTTCGGCAACCAATGCAATTTTGGTAGTAGTGGAGCCGGCGTCAATACCCAGATAGCAGTTTCCTTTATATGTAGATAAATCTGCTGTTTTTACAGATTTACGTGCGTGACGTTCCTTGAATGCGTCATAGGCCTCTTTACTGTCAAACAAAGGTTCCATACGAGCAACCTCGAATTCCATATGAATCTCGTGAGAGAGAGATTCCTCTAATTCTGCAAGTGTAGTCTCGTGCTCTGCTTTACAGTTTAAGGCAGACCCCATTGCTGCGAAAAGGTGCGAGTTTTCTGGCATGATGGCATGCTCGTCGTCCAGATTCAGTGTGCGGACAAAGGCACCACGAAGCTCAGATAAGAAGTGAAGCGGACCGCCGAGAAAGGCTACATGTCCACGAATTGGTTTACCACAGGCAAGACCACTGATAGTCTGGTTGACTACCGCCTGGAAAATAGAAGCCGACAAATCCTCGCGGGTTGCCCCTTCGTTGATAAGTGGCTGAATATCTGTTTTGGCAAATACACCACAGCGGGCTGCGATAGGATAGATTGCCTTGAAGTTTTTGGCATATTCATTCAGCCCGGTTGCATCTGTCTGGATGAGGGAAGCCATCTGGTCGATAAAGGAGCCTGTACCACCGGCACAGATACCATTCATACGCTGTTCTACATTACCACCTTCAAAGTAGATGATTTTGGCATCCTCGCCACCAAGCTCGATGGCAACATCTGTCTGAGGAACGAAGTGCTCCAAAGCTGTGGATACGGCGATAACCTCCTGTACAAAAGGCACGCCTACGTGTTTTGCAAGCGTCAGTCCGCCGGAGCCTGTGATGACAGCGCTGATGCGACAATCGGAGATGGCATCTAAGGCTTTTTTAACAAGTCCGTGAAGTGTTTCACGGATATTTGCAAAATGTCTTTCATAATCAGAGAATAATAGATTGTCATTCTCGTCTAGAATTGCAATCTTTACAGTTGTTGAACCGATGTCAATCCCAAGCTTATGCAAGCTGTTGTTTTTCATATGTACCTCCAAATATCAAGTACCCTTATTGGCCGAAAGACCAAACTATCTCATATTACTTAAATATATTTAACAAACCATTTTTTCATTATAAAGCCTGTCCAATTAAATGACAACATACCAAATCTAAAGTTTTTATGAAGAATTAGTACTATTGTTGACAAAAAAATTGCCTAAGAAGTAGAATGTCGTGTATAATGTTTAGAAAGTATTTTATGAGTAAAGGATGTTGAAAATATATGAATTGGATGTACAAATTAGAACAAAAGTGGGGTAGGTATGCGATTTCGGATTTGCATAAGTATTTTGTAATTGTGTATTTTATCGGATATGCAATGGATTGGATTGGGAACGGCATGTTTTATGAGTATTTTGCATTTTCCATGCCGTTGATTCTGCAGGGACAGATATGGCGTTTGATTACGTGGGTGTTATGTGTCAACAGCAATGGTTTCTTTGGAATTCTCTTTATGCTGTGTCTGATTCCAATGGGAAGGACGCTGGAACGATTTATTGGTACCTTCCGCATGAATGTATACCTGATTGGTGGCGTAATTCTCAATATTATTGGCGGTATTGTTGTCTATATTGGTTCATGGATTGCCTATGGTGTGGGATTTAATATCGATTTGAGCTTGTATTATATCCTGTTAACGACTTTCATGGCATTGGCGCTGTGTATCCCGGATGCAACGGTTAACCTGTATTTCATCCTGCCAATCAAGATGAAATGGATGCTGATTGTGTATTTCGTTGAACTGGTCTATGAGGTTTATTGCTATTATGCAGGTGGCGCACAGTACAGTGTGGAAATGGGACTTCTCTGCATGCTGATGGGGGGCTCACAGATTATTCTGGCACTTTTGAATTTGTTTTTGTTTTTCTTCTTTTCCAAGATTCATGTATCCAGAAAGCAGAAGAAACGCCAGCGCGAATTCCAGGCGCAGATGCGCAAGCCGAACTACGACGCAAACCAGCCAAGACATAAATGTGTCATCTGTGGCAGAACGGAAAAAGACGATCCTCAGTTGGTATTTCGTTTCTGTTCGAAATGTACTGGAAATAAGGAATATTGTCAGGACCATCTCTTTACACACACGCATAATTAAAGTTTAGATTTTTCTAAAAAGTTGCACAAATATTTTTAAAGGATTTGGGCAACTTTTTTGTTGCCATTTATAGAAGCTGATTTATAATATGTGTATAACCAAAAATATTTGCTCGAATGGAGAATTGGTTGCGGGTGTACATTCGGAGGATTTAGATAGATGGGCAAATCTTAAAGTGTTAGAGTTTGAACCGAATGGGGTATACGGCAATTATACGATAAAGGTAACCGTTGTAACCAGAGCGGTTTACGTGGACAATACGGCAATTAGTTTTGACATTGCATGGAGATAGGGGGAGAGAGAATGAAGAAAAACCTATTATTCTTAGGAGTGTTTTTAGCAATCGCATTAACTGGCTGTAATGATGTAAAACCGGATTCAGAAGCTACAGAGATTTTGCCTACGGAAACCGAAGAAACTGAAACACAAGAGGTTTTGAAGGTTAGATATATCACGGATCTTTACAAGGGGGAAAGAACGCCGAAATCCAGAAGCATCAAGGATGCTCCGAATGCAGAGTTGATTTATGAGGATGAGAACCATGCCTATTATTTCGAGTATACAAGAGCAGAGGAGATTAGGGTTCGTTATGAGGACGGAAGCAAGGAAAATCTCAAAGAGGCATTAGCCGCAAGAAGGATTACGATATCCGACGTGACTGACAAAGGCTGGGGAGTTTTTATATGTGATAGATCACTGGGAGAAGGACAAGATGCTCAGTTTTATAATATTGTAGTTGAAGAAGGTGTATCAACAAATGCCGTACATGAGGTGTTTTATGAGGATGAGGAATATAAGTATTATTTTACAAGTGCGCAGAGTATTGTGACATTGGTGTACTATACCGATGGTACCAGAGAGCCGATTGATGAAGCACTTGCAGCGGGAAGAATCACCATAGCAGATGTGGACGCATGTGGTATCATATATGGCAAGGAAGCAAAATAGTGTGCAACTTTCTTTGTGGCCACTTATAGAAGCTGATTTAAGGTGTTAGAGTTTGAACCGAATGGGGTATGAGGCAATTAGTTTTGACATTGCATGGAGATAATGTGTATGAAAAAGAAGGGTTTATTCCTTTGGCATGCATTGCGAAGAAGTTAATTAAGTTAGGCCTTTTCTGTTGACAAAGGAATGTGCGGAAATTATAATCAAAATAGTGCCAGAATAGGGTTGTTGCCTAGCGCGCAACCCTATTTGCTATTTTATTATTATGATGCGAAGCTCGCACAAAAAGTGCAGACGCAAAAATATTTTATGAAGAAAGCACTGACTACGCGCTGGCGTACAGTGTCTGGAGGTTAATTATGGAAAATGAAACCGTGGTTTCCAAAAATTTTATTGAGAATATCATTGAAAACGACTTAAGCGAAGGCCATTGTAAGAGTATCTGTACCAGATTCCCACCAGAACCAAACGGATATCTTCATATTGGACATGCCAAATCGATTCTTTTAAATCATGGTTTAGCACAGAAGTATGGCGGAAAATTCAACCTTCGTTTTGACGATACCAACCCAACCAAGGAGAAAATCGAGTTCGTTGAGTCCATTAAGGCTGACGTGGCTTGGCTTGGAGCAGATTGGGAAGACAGACTGTACTTTGCGTCAGAGTATTTTGACAAGATGTACGAGGGTGCTGTCGAGCTGATTAAAAAAGGCAAAGCATATGTATCTGATTTGTCCGCAGAAGAGATTCGCCAGTATCGTGGAACACTTACCGAGCCGGGTAAGGAAGACCCATATTCTAAGAGAAGCATTGAAGAGAACTTAGACCTTTTTATCCGTATGAAGAATGGCGAGTTTGAAGACGGAAGCAAGGTGCTTCGTGCGAGAATCGACATGGAATCTGCAAATATCAATATGCGAGATCCGGTTATCTACCGCGTGGCTCATATGACACACCACAGCGCCGGTGATAAATGGTGTATTTATCCAATGTATGACTTCGCACATCCAATTGAGGATGCAGTAGAGGGAATTACGCATTCTATTTGTACCTTGGAATTCGAAGACCACAGACCACTTTATGACTGGGTATTAATTGAACTTGGCTACAAGAAGACTCCGGAGGATACCCCAAAACAGATTGAGTTCGCAAAATTATACTTAACCAATGTAGTAACCGGTAAGCGTTACATCAAGAAGCTCGTAGAGGATGGTATCGTAGACGGATGGGATGACCCACGTCTTGTATCTATCGCAGCACTTCGCAGAAGAGGTTTCACGCCAGAATCGATTAAGATGTTTGTGGAACTTTGTGGCGTATCAAAGGCAAACAGCTCCGTAGATTATGCGATGCTTGAGTATTGTATCCGTGAAGATTTAAAGATGAAGCGTCCACGTATGATGGCGGTGCTTGATCCGGTCAAGGTTGTCATTGATAACTATCCAGAGGGTCAGGTAGAGTATCTCGAGGTGGATAATAATTTAGAGAATCCAGAACTTGGCAAACGTCAGGTTCCATTTACAAGAGAGCTGTATATCGACCGTGATGACTTCATGGAAGAACCGCCTAAGAAATACTTCCGTATGTATCCAGGCAATGAAGTGCGTCTTATGAATGCATACTTCGTGACCTGCAACAGCGTTCAAAAGGATGCCGATGGCAATATCATTGCAATCCATTGTACTTATGATCCACAGACGAAGGGCGGAGACGCTCCGGATGGACGTAAGGTAAAAGGAACCATCCACTGGGTATCTGCAGAATACGGCAAGAAGGTAACGGTTCGTCTGTATGAGAATCTGATTAATGAAGAATTGGGTGTATACAACGAGGATGGAAGCTTGAACTTGAATCCAAACTCATTGACAGTGCTAGAGAACTGTGTTGTAGAACCTGCTCTTATGGAGGCAAAGGCATACGAGAGCTTCCAGTTTGTACGTCAGGGATTCTTCTGCGCAGACGCCAAGGATTCCGTAGAGGGACAGCCGGTGTTCAACCGTATTGTATCACTAAAGAGTTCGTTTAAGTTGCCAACTGCTTAGGGGGGAATTATGGATAATTTATTATCAGGTCTAGGCAAATTCGGCCTGGACGAAAACGTAGCAAATAACATTTTTGGAGAGGAAAATGTCACGGTAAAAAAAGCAGAGGATGGAACTGTGACCAAGGAAGTGGCAGCTCCAAAGGAAGAGGACTTTTTGCTACTGAAATCTGTGCGTTGTCCGGTATGTGACGGTGTGTTCCGTACGACCATGATTAAGTCTGGTCGTGCAAAGCGTAAGGAACCGGATATGGACCTTCGTCCAAGATTCGAACACATTGATACCAATAAGTATGATGTATCATCCTGCCCTAAATGTGGATAT
>CAYPAM010000111.1:0-5924 GCA_964408715.1 uncultured Lachnobacterium sp. | reverse complement strand
TATAAAAGGTACGAAGAGAAGCGAGCTTTCGTTTTAATGCACGTTCGTCGTTGACATGAGCGGTGCCATCCTTTTCATACAGCTTTAGATAATAGAGATATTCTTCAATATCCATAGGGCTCAGTTGATCCAATATGGTAATAGGAATATCCTGAATGTCCATTTTCTTGCAAATTGGGTTTTCCTTGTGTAAATAATCGAAGAAACAACCCAAATCATACGCGTATGCAATTCTTGTTCGAGAAGCAGTTTTGTATTCGATTCCTATAAAAAACTGCTTGCAAAAGCGTGGCAGATTCGCCATCAGTTCTCTTAAATGCAATTCGTTTTTGATATTCACGTCCTCGTGATAAGCTTTTTCTTTCATGTTACTTTGTTTCCTCATACCTTTGTGGCCAGCCTTTGATATTTCCTTCTAAAATAGCGTGGAACATACGTTGTTTTGCCCCAGGATTCTCCAGATTAATCTGTCGAACAAGGTCTTTTGCGTATTCGCGACGAGTAAAACCATCTACTGGACATGGATTTTTCACTGCCGTAAGCTCGTATTTATTCATGAATCCGATAACATCTGCCTCCGGAAGATACATCATAGGTCGAATCACCGTCAAATCCATTCTATCCAGATAGGTGACAGGAGAGAAGGAGTGGAAGCGACCTTCGTAAATGAGAGACAAGAACATCGTCTCTACGATGTCATCCATGTGGTGCGCATAGGCTACTTTGTTACAGCCTAATGCCTTTATGGTGTCATTTAGGGCGCCTTTTCGCATTTTGGCACATAGGGAGCATGGAGAAGACTCCTTGCGTTCTTTAAAGATGATGTTGCCGATATCCGTCTTGGCAATATGATATTCGACATCCAATTCCTCGCACATCGCTTTGATAGGGCTTAAATCAAAGCCTTCAAAGCCCAAATCCACTGATATTGCAATCAGCTCAAACTTCTTAGGATAGAAGCGGCGAAGACCGGCAAGCGCGTAGAGGAGAGTGATAGAGTCCTTTCCTCCGGATACGCCAACTGCGATTTTGTCGCCTTCTTCAATCATATGATAATCATCGATGGCACGACGTACATAGCTGTATAATTGTTGTATTTTCATGTGTTTCTCCTTTAAATTCATAAAAAGATATAATTTGTTTTTTAATATGTAAATATATGTTATAATATACAAATGAATTATACCAAAAAACGAGAGAGTTTACTAGGTTTTGCGAATAGTTTATGAAATTTTTTATTTAAGGAGAGTATTTCCCTATGAAATTTGTAATTCAGCGCGTGACAAAAGCGTCATGCAAGGTGGAAGGCAATGTCGTTGGTGAAATCCAGAAGGGATTTTGTGTTTTTATTGGCGTTTCCAATGAAGATAATACGGAAATTGCTGATAAAATGGTAAAAAAGCTTGTTGGTCTACGTATTTTTGAAGATGAGAATGGCAAAACAAACCTTGCACTCAGTGATGTTGGTGGCAGTTTGCTTCTGATTTCGCAGTTTACCTTATATGCAGACTGTAAGAAGGGGTATCGTCCATCATTTATCAATGCAGGCGCACCTGATATGGCGAATCAGTTATATGAATATATCATTGCAAAATGCAAGGAATCGATTCCAAATGTGCAAACTGGAAGCTTTGGAGCGGATATGAAGATTTCTTTGCTCAATGATGGTCCATTTACGATTGTTCTGGATTCAAAAGAGTTGTAGGCTTATTTATTCGCAAAAGTCTAGTTTAACGAATAGTTACTACGCTAAAATAAGATTTAGTGCATCATTACCCCTATTTTGTGCATAATAAAAGGAAACTCTCTAATTTGAGAATTTCCTTTTATTATGCTATCAATTATCAATTAATTCCCTGTTTTGTCTTTGCATCCATGCGTTTGCGATAATCAATAATCATATCTACGCAATCATCTACAGAAATCTTGCTTGTATTCAAAGTTAAATCGTAACTGCGTGCGTCTCCCCATTTTTTGCATGTGTAATAATTATAATAGCTTGCACGCTGTTTATCGTTCTTTTGAATCATATCTTTTGCTTTATTTTCCGTAATATCCATGCGTTTGCTGATTAATTTGATACGATCTTCTAATTCTGCATGAACAAAGATGTTCAGTACATCCGGATTATTTGCTAATGCATAGTCAGCGCAACGACCAACAATTACACAGGATTCCTGTTCGGCGATTTTTTTGATGGTATCAAACTGTGCCAGGAAAACCTTATGATTTAAAGGCATATCAAGAAATGGCGTTGAGGAATAATTTCCTGCGGAATACGTGTCCATAACTAATGAATACAAAAAGCTGTTGGTTGGTTTTTCATCATGATTTTCAAAGATTTCTCTGCAAAAACCAGAATCCTTTGCGGCTTGTTGCAATAATTCCTTGTCATAGAACTTGATTCCGAGACGTTCTGCTAGTTTTTCACCGACAAGCTGCCCCATACTTCCGAATTCACGTCCAATTGTATACACTTGATGTCCCATAGTTTTATCCCCCTTGTGCACAAAATTCTACAACAAATTATATAATGAATTGTATATACAATTTGTGCAAATCCTTTTCTTTATTATATAAAATTATGAATAATTTTTCAACTGTGTTAATAATTTCTTGAAATACTCTGGTAAAGGTGCTTCAAATTCGACATATTCTTTGCTAGTTGGATGAATAAATCCAATAGTTTTGGCATGAAGCGTCTGGCCTTCTAGGTTCTTAAAAGCTGATTTCCCACTTGCATACAGAGAATCTCCCAATAAAGGATGCCCTATGCTTGACATATGCACACGAATCTGATGAGTACGTCCAGTTTCGAGTTTAAACTGCATATAGGTGTAGTTTCCAAAGCGTTCGAGTACTTTATAATGCGTGATGGCTGGTTTGCCGTTCTTTTCATTGATAGCCATCTTCTTTCTTTCGATCGGATGTCTTCCAATTGGCCCCTCAATCGTTCCTTCATCGGCCTTTACATTACCGTATACAATGCCTTCATAGATGCGATTGACGGAGTGAACCTTGATTTGTTCGGCAATATTGACATGGCTGAAATCATTTTTACATACAATAAGTGAACCGGTGGTGTCCATATCGATACGATGTACGATTCCCGGACGGATTTCCCCATTGATACCGCTTAAACTATCCTTACAATGATACATAATCGCATTTACGAGTGTTCCGGAATAATGACCGGCAGATGGATGCACAACCATTCCTTTTGGCTTATTTACAATGAGCAGGTCATCATCCTCGTAAATAATTTCAAGCGGAATATCCTCTGGTTCAATGGTTGTATTTGCTGCATCTGGAAAATGAATCGTGATGATATCCTCCATTTTGATGCGGTAATTGGCTTTTTCGGCAACGTCATTGACTATAATTGCAGAATCTTTGATTAATTTTTGAAAAAAAGTTCTGGAAATATCTGGATATATGACGCTCAAATACTTATCTAAGCGCTCTCCTTCCTGCTCTTCCATTACTTCGAAAATATCTGTTTTCATGTTTTGTCCTCTTTTGATTTTTGGGGAAATATTCTATCCAAATCTTCATCCTTATAATAGAATATGCCCAAAACAAGCATTGCCACCGCAGAACATGTCACATAGATATCTGCTACATTAAAAATTGGGAAATCAATCAGTTTAAAATACAAAAAATCGATTACGTAATTGTTTGTGACACGGTCGATAAAGTTTCCGATTGCACCTGATATAAAAAAGATTAAAATCAAATCCATAAAGCGGAATTTTTTCTCTTGCGGGATTCGAAGGAACAACCAGCAAAACAATGCAATAAGAGCTATTGTCAGTATTACAAAAAACAACATCTTTACATTTAAAAATAGCTGTGGGTCATTTTCAAATGCTTCAAAATGAAAAATATTATGAAGCAAAGAAATTGGGTCCATGCCAAAGGCTGCGCTCTGATTCTCTAGGTATTTAAGTTCAAATACATCCTTTATAATTGGAATATCTGCCTTGCCGTTTAGAAAAACATCCGCCAGATACTTGGTAAACTGATCGATTGCAACCAGAATTGCTACTAGGATTACACCAAATCCTATTGTTTTCTTTGATTTCTTACACATAGTTTACTCCTAAATATTTCGTTGCAAAATTACTTATAAAAGGAAAACTTCACACGCAGCTTTCCTTTTTTACTTGTTGAATTACAGCTTTCGAAGATAAAACGGCTTTTTCCACGCACGGATACAATGGCTCCATCTTCGCAGAATTGGTTGCAGTTAGTAATGCATTTGCCATTGATAAAGACCTTCTCTGCAGACAGATACTCCGAAGCTTCCGAACGTGATAGATGAAAAGCTTTTGCGATAATACAGTCAATACGGTTCGAAGCAATCATATCATACCGCTCTTCAAGCTGAATATTGGCCTGTAGGCGACGATAATCCTCTTCCTCCGACAAATCCACCATCGTATGACGAATCTGGCTCAATTCGTTGATTATGAAAGGGAAAATCACTTCGTCACAGAAGACATAATAATCGTTCTCTAAACACAGAATATCGCCTAAACGATTGCGTTCTATTCCAAGATTCATCAGTGCGCCGAGAATATCCCGATGCGTTAGTTTTTCTGCGAATTTTGGATATTTGGGAACAATGTGGATACATTTGATTGGATAGTCCCACACAAACATAAGAGCATCAGGGATAAATGCAATCATCTGACGCTCTGAGTTTTCATATCCACCAAAAACCTCTGTTTTACAATACAGCGTGTTCTTAATCGTATGATAGATATTTAGTTCATTCAAATTGAGGAAATCGCTAAAGGTCACAATTCCCTTGATATCTGCCTGCTTGGACAAATCCAGCAGACGCTTCTTGCACATTTCCTGTTCGTTCATGAGATATCCTTAAAATGTATAATTGTTCGCTGGTCCAAAGGAATCCATAAGGCTCTGAATATCACCAGAGATATCCACACCATTTGGTGTCGCAAGGAAGATGTAATTAGAAATCTTCTGAAGGTTTCCATTCATTGCATATGTAGCACCGGAAGTAAAATCGATGATACGCTGTGCGATTTCAACATTTAATCCTTCCATGTTAATTACTACAGTTCTTCCCTCTAATAATGTTTCTGTGATTTCCATTTCTTCTTCAATGGAAGTTGGCTTAATAACACATACCTGCATACCTGATGACACCTGCTTTCTTTGTAATTTGTTGATAGGAGTAATCTTAGAAACCGGCTTTGGTTCTTCTTTTGCTTTTGTTTCTTCCTTTACTTCCTTGCGAGCTGGTTTTTTCTTTGGTGGTTCTTCGTATTCATCATCATAATATTCTTCATTAGCGAATTCATAATCGTCATCATCGTCATCGTCATTTAATCTCATTACGTCTAAAAATTTATCAAATAAACTCATTGTATCTTCCACCTTACTATATTAATTATTTGTATATACTCTTTCACCGAAAATACTCGTTCCAACACGTATCATTGTGGCACCTTCCTCAATGGCAACCATATAATCACCAGACATTCCCATAGAAAGTATATTCATACTTACATTATCTATATTTTGACGGGCTATGTCAACTGATAATTGCTTAATCTGACGGAAATACAGACGATTATCCTCTGGATTTTCCACATATGGAGCAATCGTCATAAGACCTTTGATTCGTATGTGTTCAAGCGTTGCAATTTCACGCACAAGAGCTACGACTTCGTCCTTTGCCAATCCGAATTTTGTTTCTTCGTTTGCAATGTTTACTTCTATCAGAATATCAACAATTGTATCACGTTTTGCGGCCTGTCTTTCAATTTCTAAGGCTAATTTGTAGCTGTCAACGGAATGAATCAGACGTGTCTTTCCAATTAGATATTTCACTTTATTGGTCTGTAAATGTCCAATCATATGCCATTGGATATCCTTATAGAGAGCCTCAT
>CAYPAM010000110.1:0-5943 GCA_964408715.1 uncultured Lachnobacterium sp. | reverse complement strand
TGCGTTTTGGTCCGATAATACCTATCGTACCCATAACACCCTCTCCCAACTCATAGGTCGCGGTTACAACGCTGCAATCTTTCATGGTCTGAATTGGTGTCTCGTTTCCTATATAAACCTGTATTCCGGTTCCTGTCTCATCTTCGCTTAAGGCTCCGTTGACCAGATTTTTCAGTTCTTCCTTCTCTTCGAATGCTGATAAAAGATTCGTTGCACTCTCCGAGCTTGAAAGCTCTGGGTATTTCAAAATGTTTGTCGCGCCACTGGTATAAATCTGAAGGTCTTCCTGCTCGCTCAATGCCTGAGCTAAAGCATCTATCACTTCGCCGACCACCTGACCGTGAATACCAGCCTGTTCCTTTAGTTTGGCAATTGTACCAAGATTAATCTCCTGTAACGATAACCCGTTCAGTGTGCTATTTAATAGAATATTCAGCTTTAATATTGTTTCGTTATCAAGTGGTTCATTTACTGTGATAACCTGATTCTTAACCATGTTGCTATTCATTACGACAACTGCAAGTATCTGGTGTTCATCAATATGTGATAGCTGAATGAATTTGACCTTATTACTGAAGGAAGGCGCTGTAATCATTGTCGCATAGTTCGTATTGTTCGCCAGAAGCTTCGCAACCTGCTTCAATACCTGCTCCATCTTCTGCGTCTTCTCGATGACGAATTCCTTCATCTCGGTAACTTCTCTATCCCTCTCCTTCATCAGATGATCCACATAGAAGCGATACCCTTTGTCAGAAGGAATGCGACCGGCAGATGTGTGAGGCTGAACAATATACCCTAGTTCTTCCAAATCTGCCATCTCATTACGAATCGTTGCTGAGCTTAGATTCAAATCTGTGTATTTGGAAATAGTTCTAGAACCAACCGGTTCACCTGTCTCCAAATAGTTGCGGATGATAGCATCAAGAATCTTAACTTTTCTCTCGTCTAAAACGGTTTCATTATCTTTTCCCATATATAATCCTCACTTTTGTTTGGTTTGTGGGAGTTTATATTTGTTAGCACTCGATATGCTAGAGTGCTAACATATCATGTATTCAAGATACCACTAGCTTTTTTCTTTGTCAACACTACTTTGCTGATTTTATATTTTCTTAATACTTTAACGCCTTTTTCTTCCAAAAACCAAGTTTATAGAAGATAAATGTCAACAATGCGCCCATCAGCCACGAGAGCAGCAAGGATATCTGGATACATTCGTATCTTCCATATGGAAGTTCGGCAGTTCTAGTCAGGTATGAAATACCATATGCGATTGGCACTCGGATTGCAACTGTGGTAATCAAAGATATCCACATCGGTGTTACGGTATCGCCTGCGCCACGCATAACACCGGACAAGCTTTGCGTTACAGCGACTGCGATATACCCCACCGCAAGGATTCCCATTAAGTATCTGCTCATCTCAACAAGCTCGGCGGTATCTGTAAAAATACCCATGAGGTATTTGCCGAAAATCAGAATTGCTCCGGTTATTACTGTAGAACAGCCAACCGCCATAAGTGTTCCCTGCTTTGCGCCTTTGGTAACACGATCCATTTTACCGGCGCCAACGTTCTGTCCGGAATAAGTCGTCATTGCCGTACCGAACGAGAAGTTCGGCATCATAGCAAAGCCGTCCACACGCATAACAATAACATTTGCTGCAATAAACTGTTCTCCAAAGCTATTCGTCAGCGACTGCACAATTATCATCGCTGATGAAAAAATCGCCTGTGTGATACCGGATGGAAGTCCCAGGGATACAATCTGTCCCACATACTTTTTCTTTAACTTCAAATTAGAACGCTTCAGTTCGAATACATTTCTCATATTTGCAAGCTTCCATACGCACAGCAACGCAGATATGCTCTGCGCAATAACAGTCGCCAAAGCAACACCCGCTACACCAAGTCCAAGCTCTGCCACAAAGTAAACATCCAGTACGATATTAATCACCGTTGCAACCAGTAGATATAATAACGCGGAGAAGGAATCCCCCATACCACGAAGCACACCACTTAGGATGTTGTAATATGCAAGTCCCATTCCACCCACCATGGAAATCATCAAGTAAGAAGTACACCAGTCAAGGATGCTCTCTGGTGTGTTCAGCATGACTAGCATTGGTCGAATCAGTAGCGGTGACACAATCATAAGGAATACACACGCAATTGCAGTCACTGTGATACAGTTCCCAATCGTCTCTGCCAGCTCTTCTTTGGCTTTTGCCCCAAAGTACTGAGACACCATAATTCCAACGCCGGCAGAAATTCCGATAAACAAAACATACAACATATTTAATATTGGCGATGCACTGCCAACTGCCGCAAGCGCACTATCCCCAACGTATTTTCCTACCACAATACTATCTACCGTACTATATAGCTGTTGCGCCACATTTCCGATAATCATAGGAATCGAAAACAGCGCAATACTTTTCCAAGGTGAACCAACTGTCATATCTGTTGGTTCAAACAGCTTTTTCATCTTTTGAAATAACGTCATAAACTCCTCCTTATATGTAAACCCATATATTCAAGCCTTGTAGCCATCTAATCAATCAAAAACTGTGCTAACACATAATTGGAGATGTCCGCACCCTTTTCGGTAAGCGCAATCCTACCGCCACGAGTATCAATCAATTCCTCGTTTTTTAGATTCTCCAAGACATTCAGATATATTCCTTCTATTGGAATTCCAAATTCTTGGGAAAAACGCGTTCTTGTGACACCTTCATTCATACGGAGACCCAGAAACATGAATTCCTCCATCTGCGCCTTGCGGGACACTGGTTCCTCGTATTCACGGAGCTTCGTTCCATCTATGTACGCGTACAAATCAGTCGTATTCGTATATCGAACATTCTCCATAAGGGATGCTGCACCAAGACCTAAGCCTAAGTAGTTTTGCCTCGTCCAGTATCCAATATTATGGACGCACTCATATCCCGGCTGTGCAAAGTTGGATATCTCATACTGCTGATACCCAGCCTTCGCCAGATACTCCTGTGTCAGCTTATAGATACGATAGACCTCGTCCTCCGTTGGAAGAACCTCCGTCTGCATCCCTGCCTCCTGTCGTACCGCATCAAATTTGTATGTCTCGTAATAGGGCGTTCCCTTTTCAATAATAAGGGAATACGCAGAAATGTGGTTTGGCTTTAACCAAACCACCTTCTGTAATGTCTTTAAGAATTTTTCTGTTGTCTGATATGGAATCCCACTAATCAAATCAACGTTGATATTCGCAAATCCTGCATTTCGCGCAAGCTCATACGTTTTCACAAACTGCTCATAAGTATGGATTCTGCCAAGAATCTTAAGTTCGTCGTTGTCTGCGGACTGCAAACCAATGCTCAAACGATTGATTCCTGCCATACGGTATTTCGCAAGCTTGGCTGCGGTCACCGTTCCCGGATTACACTCCATCGACACTTCTGCATCTGCAAGCACCTTGAAATTACGATATATCGCATCCAGAATCTCAACCAGCTTGTCCTCATTAAGCCAGCTTGGCGTCCCACCACCGATATAGATGGTGCTCACTGCATAATCCTGGCACTTTGATCCGTACGCTTTTATCTCACGAATGAGCGCATCTGCGTACTCAAGCTGTGTTCGCTCATCACAGGAAAAGGATAAGAAATCACAATAGTTGCATTTTTTTATGCAAAATGGAATATGCACATACAGTTCCAAGTTCTTCATCATTAATCCTCATCCAGCTTCAACACACTCATGAACGCTTCCTGTGGAATCTCTACGTTTCCGACCTGACGCATTCTCTTCTTGCCTTCCTTCTGCTTTTCGAGAAGCTTTCTCTTACGAGAGATATCGCCACCGTAGCATTTTGCAAGAACGTCTTTTCTCATAGCCTTTACCGTTTCGCGTGCGATAATCTTGCCGCCAACGGCTGCCTGAATTGGAATCTCGAATAGATGTCTTGGAATCTCTTCCTTCAAGCGTTCGCACATTCTACGGCCACGCTCATACGCATTATCCTTAAATACGATAAAGGACAACGCATCCATCATCTCATGGTTAATCATAATATCCAGTTTCACAAGCTCGGAACGTTCATAGCCCTTAAGCTCATAGTCAAATGACGCATACCCACGCGAACGTGATTTTAATGCATCGAAAAAGTCATAAATAATCTCATTTAGTGGCAACTCGTATTTCAGAAGTGCTCTGGTTTCTTCCAAATATTCCATGCCGATATACACACCACGACGCTCCTGGCACAAGGTCATAATTGAACCAACGTAATCCTTTGTTACCATGATTTCCGCAGATACATATGGCTCCTCCATATATTCGATTTCGGATGGGTCCGGCAGGTTTGATGGGTTTGTCAAATCAATGACTTCGCCATTGGTCTTATGCACCTTATAGATAACACCTGGTGCTGTGGTTACAAGATCCAGGTCGAATTCTCGTTCCAAACGCTCCTGAATGATTTCCAAATGTAATAAACCTAAGAAACCACAACGGAAACCGAAGCCAAGTGCCAAGGAGGTTTCTGGTTCAAAATGTAACGACGCATCGTTAATCTGTAGTTTTTCCAAGGCATCACGAAGGTCTGGATACTTCGCAGAGTCCGCCGGATAGATACCGCAGTAAACCATTGGATTTACCTTCTTATACCCTGGGAGTGCCTCTGCACATGGTCGGTTAGCATTGGTTACGGTATCTCCAACGCGAGTGTCTGCTACATTCTTGATGCTGGCGGTAAAATAACCTACCATTCCGGCAGAAAGCTCGCCACATGGAATAAACTGTCCTGCACCAAAATACCCAACCTCTACCACCTGTGCAGACGCACCGGTCGCCATCATCTTGATTGGATCGCCAACCTTAATCGTACCCTCTTTGATACGGCAGAATACCATTACTCCTTTGTAAGAATCGTATAATGCGTCAAAAATCAACGCCTTCAAAGGCGCACTTGAATCTCCGGTTGGAGCTGGGATTTTCTCTACAATCTGCTCTAATACGTCTTCGATATTAAGCCCTGTCTTAGCAGAAATACGCGGCGCATCCATCGCTTCGATGCCGATCACATCCTCTATCTCCTGACACACTTCATCCGGACGTGCGGATGGAAGGTCAATCTTGTTAATAACCGGAAAAACATCAAGGTTATGATCAAGTGCAAGATATACATTCGCTAAGGTCTGTGCTTCTACACCCTGTGCTGCATCGACTACCAGAATCGCACCATCACAAGCTGCAAGGCTTCTCGATACCTCATAGTTAAAGTCAACGTGTCCCGGAGTATCAATTAAGTTAAAGATATATTCTTCCCCATTCTTTGCCTTATAAATAATACGAACCGCCTGAGACTTAATCGTGATTCCGCGCTCACGCTCTAAATCCATATTATCAAGCACCTGCGCCTGCATCTCACGCTCAGTCAGCGTGCCTGTCTTTTCGATGATACGGTCTGCAAGTGTTGATTTGCCGTGGTCGATATGGGCAATAATACAAAAATTACGAATTTTGCTTTTTATTTCTGACATATAGTGTCCTCGTTTCTTTCTTTTTATGCCAAGCATAAAATGTTCACGCATAACAATGCGGAATAATCCTAGGATATTATACGGGAAAAATATAACTTTTTCAATGAAAAGATAAGATTTTTACAAATGTATGGAAAACAAGAAGCCCTACACAATTTCATGTGTAGGGCCTGAGCCATTTCTCTAATTTTTATAGCTTAATCTCTAACAAAACTCGTGACACGTAATTTCCAGGTCAAGTTTCATTTCCGATTACCTCTTGTTGAGATTTTATTCAGTCGCGTCATTCGAGTTTGCTTCGTTAACCGTAGTGTTATTGGTTGTATTGGTTGTAGTACTTGTAGAAAGCACACCCTTCACAGGGTCTGCAATTGCAGCCACCAATGCGTTTAGCTCTTCATTGAATGATTTTCCGTTAAGCGC
>CAYPAM010000109.1:0-6028 GCA_964408715.1 uncultured Lachnobacterium sp. | reverse complement strand
AATATATATGAATACAAGTATTTCTTATTTCAGTGGATGATGGTTTTCTGTTTTCATTCTTGTACAATTGCATTCATTGTGCACATTTTTACACACTTTCTTGCAAAAGGGCAGACTTCCACCATCACAATCACAAGAGATTATAGCATAGGATTTTGGAAAATACTAGTGTTTTTTGCAATAGTTTGTTTCTGGCACCTAATCCGACTCTTAACTATTTACTATTCGTTTGTTTTTTTCTTATTTATCCAAGCAAGCTTAGCTTCTCTTATTTTGTCCAGAAACCCTAATGCATATAAAATGTTAAGCACTAATGCTGCCATTGTCATTCCTAGCGCAAACTCTGAAAGATTCTGCAATGAACTTTCTGGTAAATCCATTCCACAGTTACTTAAAAAAGAATATCCCAGTAGTAAAACTAATGCTCCCGCTGTCATGTCAGCCATCTTCTTTGATAATCTTTTCTTTTCTGCATCTGCATAATCTGCTACTTTTTTTAATGTTTCCTTTGTTTCCTTGTCCATGTTCTCACTTTTCCTTTCACCATCAATTAATTCACGGATGTCTACATCATACAAATCCGCAAGTTCAATAAGCACATCCAAATCCGGCAAGTTATTGCCCGTTTCCCATCGTGAAACTGTTCTTCCAGAAACATTTAATATTTCAGCTAACTGTTCCTGGGTCATATCTCTTTCTTTTCGAAGCTCTTTCAGGAAAATTCCTGTTTTAATCATATCCATTTTCGCTTCCTCCTTTCAACGACAGAATACCTTTCTAACACTCGGTAAAACACGACATAAAGTGAGAAAATACCGTTTTTACACATTAGACATAGCATGTCTAGTCTAGTTTAAATTCCTTATACACTTCCCCTTCCAAAGTCTTCCACAAAAATACCGCTCCATCAAAAGTCATATAACTATGTGGCGAATTTTCCTTCGGGATAGACACCGAGCCTGGGTTGATATAAGTGTGTGTTTCAAACTGCTCGCAGACTGGCACATGGGTATGACCATGTAAAAGGATATCACCTTTGTGAAGCGGTGGCAGATTTCCATTATTATACACGTGACCATGAGTAGCGTAAATGATAGGCTTCCTTGTGTTTTGAGTTCCTTGTTCCGAAGCCTTTGCATAGTCCGCCAAAATTGCATAATCTGCTAACACCGGGAACTCCAAAACCATCTGATCTACTTCTGTGTCACAGTTGCCACGCACGCAGAGAATGTCCTGGGACAATTCATTTAACGTGGCAATGACCTGCTTCGGCGCATAGCCTTCCGGTAAATCATTTCTTGGTCCATGATATAACACATCACCAAGAAGCAGGATTTTGTCTGCCTGCTCCCTTTTATATGCCTCTATTAATTTTTCACAATAATATGCCGAACCATGAATATCAGACGCGATGAACCATTTCATTTTTTGATTACCTTTTCTTTCTTATTTTTCTTAAACCAAGCCTTCCATAACATTATCCCAGGTGGCAAACTCCCTCAAATATCCAATAGCAATAGCATCATGCTTACGACTAAATCCATGGGATCCACCCTCGATAATCTCAAGTCTGGCGTTGTGATATGTCTTTTGTGCCCGGTTAGAATACTCTAAATCCACAATGGAATCCTTGGTTCCATGCACAATCAGCACTGGTCCTTCATAAGGTGCAATTTCTTCATAAGGCCCCATCTCTAATACATCTGCTGGATAACAGCGGCCCAACTTCATTGGTCCACAATTTATGTACTCTGGCAAGTTGTTTGGATCAAACTTCGCGAACATCATTTTGCCCGCTCTTGCATCATCTGGAATGCACAGTGCTGGATAAAAAAGAGATAGTTTAGAAACCATCTCTGGGTGTTTAGCTGCAAAAAGCGCAGATACAAATCCACCCTGACTGCATCCCATAAGAAACAACTCATCATTGGTATACGGCAAACTATGCACATATGCAACAACCGCTTCTAAATCCTTCACTTCTGTCAATACTGACATATCTGTAGTTGCGCCATCACTCTTGCCCTTATTCAAAACACTTCCACCACAAAAATCGAAGCAATATGCCACATATCCTAACTTAGCAAGTGCTTTCGTATATTGGCGTACTGTATCCTGAAATGCCATAAAGCCATGACAAACTATCGCCACAGGCAGGTTGTCTCCCTCTGGACGATATTCTGTTCCACGTATTGTAAGTCCATCTCTTGTACACTCAAAAAGAGTCTCTGTGAACCCTTCCTGAATCTCCTTTTTCTTTAAAAAATTAAATATTCTCATTATTTCCACCCTTTCTGCTCCTTCAACCATTTCAAAAATTGCACATCGCGATACTGCCATTTCGCTGTCATAAGAGCCTCATTAGTCTTGATAATAGTATCAATGTCCGACCATGCAAGATGAAATCCCTTCTTAATCTCACTCTCGGTCATAGCCGTCTCTACCACTTCATCCTCTACATCACATAAATAGTGTAACGAATGTGCGATATACTTCGTATTTTCATCAAAGATATCCCTGCGCACTTCCAGAATCTCGCCAAGCTCCTGCATTGTTTCTGGCTTAATGATTAGCCCCGTCTCCTCTCGTACCTCGCGAGCCAAGGCTTCTGCAATCGTCTCGCCTGCATCCATTCCACCACCTGGAATTTTGTACTCTCCAACAGCACTTTGCTGCATCGCAAGGAGTCCATTTCGCCTGATAATGGCGCGGACGCCTACTCTTTCAAAAACTGGCATATCTTCTGTGTAATTTTTCTCATCCATAACAAGAATTGTGCGCATAGTTTTTCCTCACTATTTATTCATCGCTTTTTATACATTATCAACTCTGGATTTTGTCCATTCTCGCCAAATGGACATCCATCTGTTTCTTTACAGCCTTTGCACATAAAACTCTTCCCCACTTTACGCTTTATAATATATTTATTACTCCCATATTTAGGAGAGTACAAGTCTTGAAAAAAAGAGAAAAATATGCTAA
The DNA here is from genome assembly GCA_964408715.1 of uncultured Lachnobacterium sp. GTDB lineage: Bacteria > Bacillota > Clostridia > Lachnospirales > Lachnospiraceae > Roseburia. The sequence goes on along the minus strand of CAYPAM010000109.1, from coordinate 3,046 downwards.
TGTAGAAAAGACGGAGAAAATACATTCTCCGTCTTTTTATGTGTTATGTACTAATTGGGATTCATCTTCCTAATGTTTCTGCAAATATCTGTTTCAAAAGTTCGTATGGTATATCCTGTTTCAAATAAATTTGCACCATTCCCTTAGGCGTAATTTTATAACCTGCTAATTCTTCCTTATACTGATTTACTGCTTGTGCTTCAATATTAATATGATCTTTAAAAGGAATCAATCTCACAAACTTTTCCCCGATGTAATAGCTTGGCAACTTCGCCCACAAGGTTTCTTCTATTTCGCATGAGACACTTTCCAAAATCAGTTTTCTCAAATCATTGTACATATCAATGATTTCACTTGGATACTTATCTATTAGTTCTTTTACCTGTGCATTCATCTGAAGCAATCTCCTTATTTACATTTATACTCCCACACATTCTTTACAATTGGTCTTTCTTCTCCTTGATAAGTCCCAATTCCTGTATATACGTTCACAAAGCCTACCTTTTCCATCACTTTTACAGAAGCAACATTTTCCTGCAAACATATACCATATACTTTATCTAAACCCTTCATTTCTGCTGCCACAGGTAAAAAGGCCATAAGAGCCTCAGCAGCAAAACAAATGGGCCTTCTCCACCGTTATACTGGCTGATTAAATATTCAATCGTTTCATAAGCATCGTCAACAGTTTCAAAAACCTCATCCGGTACGAATCTGCGATTATCCTCATCCAAGGAATTCTTATGTACTGCTTCAGCCATGTCTAGTGTGAATCCTGTAATATATAGTCTCTCTGTCTCAATCTTCATCATTTAAACTTACTCCAAGTTATTATTCATATATTGCCAAAAAAGAAGTTACTTCAAGGGCGTAAATAAATTTGCATACCCCACAGAATCAACATGAATGCATACTTCCATATAAGTAGTATTTTCTTTTTCATATACATACTCAAAACATGACAGGTATTCGCCATTTACATTTTCCTTAAAGCCACTTGCATTTAAGTATTCCAAAATCTTTTTATACGCATTTGGAATATATTCAAACGCTCTTGCAAATGGATCGCAAATCGTTATGCTCGCATACCTAGCAGCCCCTTGACTTGCAATTTCCACACCGCCACACTTTGGCTCAAATCCATCTGGTAATATATAAGCTGCCACATAGCCTCTTAATCCAAAGCGATTTTGCTGCTCTGCTGATACAAACGGAAAATCCCATCCAATTTGCAATGAAATACATTTCCTATCTCTATAAGCTTTGGTATTTCAGGATATGCCTGATTCATTTCCCATTTCGAAATGGTTTGTCTTGAAACCGAAAGCCTTTCTGCAAGTTCCTCTTGCGTAATGTTATTTACCTTACGTAAATATTGTATATTATCTCCTAAAGCCATTCTTAACACCTCCTGTTTCATAATCATAACAGTAGTTTACCGATTATTGAACCAACTTAGTGTTGCTATTATATCAGTGCATGCAACCACAGGTTGCATGATGTTTACACCACATCTATAACCTTTCGCATATCGTCAATATCCCAAACATCTAAATTCTTCTCATTTGGAAGATGATTCACGTTATACCAGATTGTTTTCAAGCCTGCGTTTGTGCCTCCAACGGCATCTGCTTCGTAATCATTTCCTACGAAAAAGATATCGTCTATCGTCGCCTCTGGGTGCTTTGTCAAGATTTCATCTATGGCAATCTGAAAAAATTCCTTGCCCGGTTTACGCACCCCATAATCTCCACTGGAAAATACCTTTTCAAAATATGGTAAAATACCGTGGTTTTCTATATGCTTGCTTGCGGCTTTTTCCGTAAAAATGCTATTGGAAAATACATACATCGAAACGCCCTTTTGACGCAATACTTCTAGCGTTTCTTTTACCTCATCCAAAAGAATGTCCTCCTTCAGATGCTCTAAGAATTCATACTCTACTGCATGGATATCCTCTGGCATTTCTACACCATATTTATCAAAATACAGTGGAAGTTCGTCTGTGATAAAACACAGCTCTGTATTCTTCTCTTTTCGTGCTGCATAAAGAGGCAGAAAAGATTTTGAATATTCTATAATTTCTTCCAAACTACACTTGTCCTTGAAAAAGGTTTCGTGCAGATACTCTACGCCTTTGTTAAAATCGAACGACACACCTTTGAGTAACGTGTCATATAAATCAAACATTGCAATTTTTGCCATAGCTAAACAGGTCTCCTCTACATCAAAATCTCTGATTCAAAATACTGTTCCTGGAACTTCACCTGCTCCCAGATTTCTTCCTTGGAAAAATCCTTCCCTTCTGGTGCCACTACCCATTTCTCTTCTACGTCATTGAACCTATGAATAATCGCAATGATTTTTCCCACAAACTGCTCTACTGGCTCATCCACACCAATAATGTACGCATCCTGCTCCTCTCCATCCGGCGCAATGATACCTTCAATATAACCGTAGTTTATTGGATAATAGATATCCTTGTGATTTGGGTGATAAGTCCCAAGTGGTCTATCAATTGTGACTGTAACAGTTTTGCCTATCATTATTGCTTCTCCTCTATTTGTGGCAGATTACTAAATTCCAAACTTGCTAAAGTACGCATTTGCTGAACCGCCATATCATGTAATAGTGTCATACGTTCTGCTTGATTTCGTCCTTGTGAAATAAGTATAGCGTTATAACTTTCCATATTTGCTAACACTAACAAATGTTGTATAGAAGCATAGTCTCTAATATTTCCTTTTTGCTTTGGATTATTTTCTCTCCACTGCTTCGCAGTCACGCCAAACAATACAACGTTTAGCAAATCTGCTTCATTTGCGTATGTATATGATATCTGATTCTGCGTTAATTCTGGCGGAATCAAATTCTCTTTAATTGCATCTGTGTGAATACGATAATTCAGTTTTGAAATTTCCCTGTTGAGGTTCCAACTTAAGGATAATCTATTATTTTCATCATGCTTTAATCGCTGATAGTCCTTTATTATATAAAGTTTAAATTCTGGTGAAATCCACGAAGCAAATTCAAATGCAATATCTAT
>CAYPAM010000108.1:0-6081 GCA_964408715.1 uncultured Lachnobacterium sp. | reverse complement strand
ATTCTCTGCCTACAGCAGATTATTAACAATGACCCAGAGGTTAGCCCATACTTAAACGTATTTATGGTAGAAAACTACAACGTAACTCTTGCAGAGAAGTTGATTCCTGCATGTGATATTTCAGAGCAGATTTCTCTTGCTTCTAAGGAAGCATCCGGAACAGGAAATATGAAGTTTATGCTAAATGGTGCAGTGACGCTTGGAACTATGGATGGTGCAAACGTGGAAATCGCAGAGCTTGTTGGCGAAGATAACATCTATATGTTTGGTGAAGATTCACAGACTGTTATCGACAGATATGCACGTGCAGATTATTCATCAAGAAGCTACTATGAAGCAGATGAAGACTTAAAACGTGCCGTTGACTTTATCGTAAGCGATGAAGTAAGACGTGTAGGCTGTGATGAGAATTTATATCGTCTCTACAATGAGCTTTTGAACAAAGACTGGTTTATGACATTCCCGGATTTTCAGGAATATATTGCAACGAGAGAGCGGGCATATGCAGATTACGAAGACCGCAGCGCTTGGGCTAGAAAGATGTTGGTAAATATCAGCAAGGCCGGTTTCTTCTCATCTGACAGAACAATCGAGCAGTACAATAACGACATCTGGAAATTAGAGAAATAGTATATAAACGAAACACGAGGGGGAAAAAGGAATGAGAAAGAAACATTTATTCAAGAAACTGGCAACCATTGTAATTGCTCTTGCGATGATTTTGGTAGCAATTCCAACGATGGAAGCAAAAGCAGCACAGGATGTAAAGGTACACTTCAAAAACACGGAAAACTGGTCTTGTGTATATGTGTACGCATGGATTGGAAGTGAGCCAATTATCGGATCGTGGCCGGGAACAGATATCACGGCAACCGGAGATGCAAATGGCTACTATACGGCTACATTAGATGGTTTCACAGAGGACAGCTTGAATATTATTTTCAGTGATGGCAATGGCACACAGACGGCAGACTTAGTGTGTGATATTACACAAGGCACGGAATGGTGGGTCGTATTAACGGACAACACGGGAAAATGGAATGCAACTGTTGCTACTTCAAAAGCAGATGCCGAGAATGGCAAATCAAGTGTGTCTACTCCAACAGAGGATGAAATCAAGATTCCGGAGAATCCAACTGTGAAGCTAAGTCCGGTTATCAAGGGCAACAAGGTAACCTTTTATTTTGAAGCGGAAAATGTAAGCCAGGTAGAAGTATTCGGTAGCATGAACGACTGGGCAGAAGGCTACAAGATGCAAAAGGATGGCAATGTATTTTCCTATACATGCACATTAGAAGACGGAACCTACCAGTACAAGTACGTCGTAAATGGTGGAATCTGGATGACAGACCCATTCAATGCGCAGACGGCAGACGATGGTACAGGCAATATGAACAGCAGCTTCACAGTAGCTTCAGGCTCTTCATCCAATGATACAACAGGCTCTCTTACTCCAGAGAATCCAACCGTAACCGTAAGCCCTGTTATCGATGGAAACAAGGTTACTTTCTATTATGAAAGTGAAACAGCAAAACAGGTAGAAGTATTCGGCAATATGAACGACTGGGCTGCCGGACTTCTCATGGAAAAGGATGGCAACGTATTCTCTTATACCTGCGAATTAGCAAAGGGAAGCTACCAGTACAAATATGTAGTAGATGGTGAGAGCTGGATTATGGACCCATTCAATGCGCAGACAGCAGATGATGGTACTGGCAATATGAATAGTGCTTTTGAAATAACAGCAGAACTATCAGAAGGAACAACAGAAGATGCTGTTACGGAGAACACCGAGGCTGTTGCAGATACAGAAAGTGAAACAGACGGCACAAAGCCGGATACTCCTGTAGCAGATACGACACCTGAAAAGTCCTCATTACCGTCAGGTGTTACAATCGCAATTTCTGCCATCGTAACAATTGTTGTTGTACTCGGCGCATTCTTTGGATATACATTCTACAAGAAGCGTAATAAATAAACACAAGCTTATAAAAAGGCTGTTGCAAAATGGATTTCATACCCGTGTAATCCGTGGCGCAACAGCTTTTTTGATGGAATAAGGGGCTTTTGTGTTAGGGGAAACTGTGGTATTATATATTAGATTATTGTGCGAATGTGGCTCATTTAGGAGGGCTGCTTCGCGATTACTAAAAGGAGTTCAACGAGATAACCATGATTTTTTGGAAACGCTTCTTATATATGACTACAATTTTGACGGCAACACTTCTGATATGTACGGGCTGTGGCAGTGCGCGAAAGGAAGCGCAGGAGACGTATCGGGAGCAGGGAATTGTTTATTTGGAAAGTGGAGATTATGAGAATGCGCTTGAAGCATTCCAGAATGCCCTAGATCAGGCGCTTGGAGAAATCGGCGAGATGGAGCTAGACATCTGCTTTTATAAGGCTAAGGCACAGTATTTGTCTGGAGATGAAGACGGTGCATTAGAGACTTATTCTGCGATTATTGCGTATAATAATAATTCCAAAGCGTATTACCTAAGAGGTAATCTGTATCTGGCTAAGAGCCGTGTAAAAGCGCAGCTGGTAGATGAATCAAGTGATGAGCCAAGTGCGACAGAATACTTATCCATGGCATTATCGGATTATGAATCTGCAGTCAAGTATGAGAAGAGTGATTATGATTTATATATAGGAATCTATGATTCTCTGGTAGCCTATGACAAAGAGGAAAAGGCAGAAGAATATTTAAGCAAGGCCTTGGAAATCTTCGGCAACAGTGCTTATGACAAAATGAAAAAGGGCTGGATAACCTTCCTGCTTGGCGAAAACGAACAGGCAGTAACACTTTTGAAGGAAGCAGTAGAGGGACAGGAGCTAGAAAGTCACTACTGCCTCGCAGAAGTCTATCTGGCAATGGGAGACACCGAAAATGCCACACTCAGCATGAATGCGTACATCAGTAGTGGTATTGCAGATTCTTATAAGCTATACAGCATCGCAGAGGCACAGATAGGAAGGGACAATTATGAGATGGCAGTCACTTGCTTAGAAGCAGCAAGAAAGCTTGAATCTGTACCAAATAAGCAAATCGTAATGAAGACGCTCGTGATTGCCTATGAGCAGATGAATGACTTTGCATCTGCGCGCAACATTCTCACAGAGTACGTTGCGTTATATCCGGACGATGAAGAGGCGGCACGGGAGCTGACCTTCCTTGAGACGAGATAATGAAGGCCGGAAGTAGCACATTTGTGTGTAAAATGTGAATTTAGAAAGGTTGTAAAATGGCAGAAATACATGAAATCAAAGATATTGAGGAGCGCGTCATCCTCGTTGGAGTCAGTGAACAGGACGGTGACGACGCAGAGGATTCCCTCGTAGAGCTTGCAGAGCTTGTAAAGACGGCAGGTGCTACAGTTGTTGGAACCCTGATTCAAAAAAGAGAAAAGATTCACTCTGGAACCTATGTGGGAACTGGAAAAGTAGCAGAGATTGCAGAGTTAATTGAGGCAACCGGCGCGACAGGTATTGTATGTGACGATGAGCTGTCCCCAGCGCAGTTGAAGAATTTGGAAGAGCAGTTAGATACCAAGATTATGGACAGAACCTTGATTATTCTGGATATTTTTGCGGCAAGAGCATCTACCAATGAGGGTAAGATACAGGTAGAGCTGGCACAGTTGAAGTACCGTATGAGCCGCCTGACAGGTCTTGGGCGTTCCATGTCACGTTTGGGTGGTGGTATCGGTACAAGAGGTCCTGGTGAAAAGAAACTAGAAATCGACAGACGACTGATTAATGACCGTGTGGCACAGCTTCGTCGCGAGCTGGCTGAGGTAGTAAAGCATCGTGACGTTACAAGAGCAAAGCGTGAGAAGCAGAATGTACCGGTGGTGTCGATTGTTGGATATACGAATGCCGGCAAGTCCACACTGCTCAATCATATGACAGATGCAGCCGTACTTGAGGAGGATAAGCTTTTTGCCACCCTAGACCCAACGACAAGATCATTAAGTCTAAGCGGTAAGCAGGAGGTGCTTTTAACCGATACGGTTGGATTCATCCGTAAGCTGCCACATCATCTAATCGAGGCATTTAAGAGTACGTTAGAAGAGGCGAAGTATGCGGACATTATCTTCCACGTAGTTGACGCGTCCAATCCGCAGCGTGACAAGCAGATGCATATTGTATATGAGACCTTGGATAATCTTGGCGTCAAAGACAAAAAGATAGTGACGCTTTTTAATAAGCAGGATGCCAGAACAGATAGTGAGCCGTTGCATGATTTCCGCGCAGACAAGGTGCTTTCCATCTCTGCGGCAAAGAACGAAGGATTAGAAGAGGTCAAGGCAGTGCTAGAGGAACTGCTTCGCGAGGATAAGGTCTATATTGAACGTGTAATCTCTTATAACAATGCAGGAGTTATTCAGTTGATTCGCAAACAAGGCGAGTTGATTTCCGAGGAATATGTAGCAGATGGTATCGCCATCAAGGCATATGTTCCTATGGAAGTATATGGAAAGCTGGATTAAGTAAGTGGAGCCATGTGAGCGTTTTAATTTTTATTTTAGATTTGAATGGTTGACATTTATAACAGTAGACATATAATAATTGTTAGCATGCTAAGTTTTTAAAAGCTTGGTAAATAATAAGAGATTCCGGCAGATAAGTATTTGGCTGAATTTCTGGAAAGAAGGAGTTAACATATGCACATGTTAAAGACTTTAGGAGCCCATGTAAAAGAATATAAAAAGGCTTCTATTATTACACCAATCCTGATGATTGGTGAAGTGTTGATGGAAACCATCATCCCACTTCTTATGGCATCCATCGTAGATGATGGCATCAATAAGGGTAACACTACACATATTTATGTGACAGGTGCGATTATGGTTGTGATAGCTCTTTGCTCGCTGGCATTTGGTGTTGGCGGAGCGAAGTATGGCTCTATTGCAGCGATGGGATTTGGTAAGAACTTAAGAAAAGCAATGTTTGAGAATATCCAGACATTTTCATTTGCGAACATTGACAAATTCAGTACCTCAAGCTTAATTACCAGAATTACAACAGACGTAAGTAATATTCAGATGTCATATCAGATGCTGCTTCGTATCTGTATGAGAGCGCCAGCCAGCCTGCTGTGTGCGATGCTGATGAGCTTTTTCATTAGCCCACAGCTTGCAATGGTTTATCTGGTTGCAGTAGTTTTTCTTGGTACCATACTGGTGCTCATCGCATCAAAGGCGATGAAATACTTCCGCGCATCCTTTAAGAAGTACGATAAGCTTAATGAGAGCGTACAGGAAAACGTATCGGCAATCCGTGTTGTAAAGGCGTTTGTGCGTGGGGACTATGAGAAAAAACGCTTCCAGAAGGCATCACAGGATATCTATGATACCTTCGTAAAAGCAGAGAATATCGTTATCTGGAACAACCCACTGATGCAGTTTACCGTATATGCCTGTATCCTGTTAATCAGTTGGTTTGGTGCGCAGTTTATTGTAGTTGGAGATATGGAAACAGGTGACCTGATGGCACTTCTTACATATTGTATGACCATTCTTGTAAACCTTATGATGCTTGCTATGATTTTTGTTATGTCTAGTATGAGCGTGGCAAGTGGACAGCGTATCTGCGAGGTATTAGAGGAAAAGGCAACGATTACGAATCCGAAGAATCCTTGCATGGAAGTGGCAGATGGAAGCATTTGTTTTGAAAATGTATCCTTCCGTTACTCCCAGACCTCCGAGGCACCAGTGCTTGATCATATCAATCTAGAGATTCACTCTGGAGAAACCATTGGCATTATCGGTGGAACAGGTAGTTCAAAATCAACTCTGGTGAATATGATTAGCCGTCTTTACGATGTCGATGAGGGTGCAGTATTTGTTGGTGGTAAGGATGTACGAGAATATGACCTTGACACACTTCGTAATGAAGTTGCAGTTGTATTACAGCAGAACATATTGTTCTCTGGCTCTATTTTGGATAATCTTCGCTGGGGTAATCCGGAAGCTACGGAAGAGGAATGTATCGAGGCATGTAAGATGGCATGCGCAGATGAATTCATCGAGAGCTTCCCAGAGAAGTACAACACGCACATTGAGCAGGGCGGTACCA
>CAYPAM010000107.1:0-6104 GCA_964408715.1 uncultured Lachnobacterium sp. | reverse complement strand
TAAACGGAGTACCACAGAAATTATATGTTTGTGCTTCCTGCTTAAGATCTGGCCGTGTAGAACGTGCTTAATTATGAACATTAAGAACTGTCGCAAGACAGTTCTTTTTTTACGTCAGAATGACGCTTATATTTTAAACAAAAAGGACTGTCTACAGCAGTCCTTTGTTCGTTTCTATATTAGATTTCTTCCCCATCAATAATGATAGGCTCTTCTGCAGGTTTCTGGAAACGGTCTAAGATATCTGGAACCATATCCAAAATCTTAGTCATCGCATCCTGGTTTCTAACATTTACCAGCTTGGTATTGCCATTCTGAATCACAAGAATCGCACTTGGGGTAATCTTTCCACCCATACCTCCGGCGCCGTTGTTCTTGCCTTCGCCTATAAAAGCTCCCGCTGCCACACCAAAAGATACATCTACAAGTGGTAAAATAATCGTATCCCCAATGTGAATCGCATCTCCTACCACTGTTTTTGTCGTGATAAAGTTGTCCATTCCTTTGAATAAGGATTCCACGGTTGTATTTAACTTGTCCTCTGCCATTTATTCATCCTCCTAAAACGTTTTCTTTTTCTTGCTATTTTTTAACTTATTAATCATAGTATACATTCTTTTGCAATTCTTATCAAACATTATTCGCAAAAGAATTCCAAATAATTGAAACGCACAGACTCTTCCCTTGCCCCTGAAGTCACCTTTAAAGTATGCTTCCTCTGCGGTAAAATCCGGACTTAGCTTCCAATCCTTCTGATACATCACTGGAAAAAGAGCAATTGCTCCGCATAACTGTCCGGTTGTATCCGGCGAACCTGTCGAAAATTCCGCATTCAATTTTGATTTTTTCGGCAACAAAATCTTTATCAGATTAAACAATTCATTCTTCAGATGTACCACAGCCTGCTTATTGCGCTCATCCGTAACTATTCTTTTTAGCTTTGGATAATTATCCTTTATCCATTGGACGAAGCTCTTGATTTTATCAATAAAACTGCCTTTCGATTTCTTTTCCTTAGGCTTGTCTTCTTTTTTATCTTTTTCCTTTTCATCCGTCTTGGACAAATCATAAGAAAAGGTAAGCTTCTTCCATGCTATCCATAATTCTCCGTAAACCAAATCATCTTCATAAGCGATGCGTCCTCGAAGCAAATGAAGCAGCCATGATATCCTCGCCTTTATCCATTTGTTTTCCCTGATATCGCCTTCTATCTGATAGAAAAACGGCGCAAATAAAACAAGTAATATTGCAACTACCAGCACGCCTAACAGCACAAGCAGCATTATTCCAAGTATTTGTAAAACAGAAAGAACTATGCTCATGTCTGTTCCCTCCATTCATCCTCCTGTAATGCTTGTCTTAAGTAATCCTGAATCTTCACATCTTTGGTCTTTTGATAGACGTCATCGACAATCTCTGTCACCAGTGCCAACGCTTCTTGTTTTCCCTGTGCAAGACCTATGATTCTTACCTGTTCCTTAGGATATCCCGGTTGCATCAGTTCCCAAGTCGGAATCACATCCAACTGATTCTCCGGATTTGATGCCAAGGCAATCACATAAACATCCGGTGTCAGCCTGTTTTTCTTTATTCTATTTACAATCTGGCGTTTCTTTGGAGCAAGTGTTTCTCCAACGTATAAGTGTTTATACCATTTCATGTAATAACCTCAAATATTTCAAAACGCCATACATGAACAATTTGTATGGCGTTTGAATAGCTTCTTTGCTTCCGAATTACTAGAAGTACTTATGAGACCCCCAAAGGTTACTCTTTTTTAGATCCAGATACTCGTTATATGCTTTCTCTAAAATCTGCTTTTCATTGGCAAATTTGAGTAAATGATATGCTTCATGATATTTGTAGAACCCTGAGTCTACAAAAAACTCTTCCTTTTGTGGTTTACTGTAGTAGCTTTCGCCCATCATAAGATACCAATGTACTTCTTTCTCGACGGTATCTTCCGGAACAGTAAATGAATACTGGCTTTTCCCTATGTAACGAATAATCGTTGCTGTAGCACCCGTTTCCTCTTTCACCTCACGGATTGCTGTATCTTTGTAGTCCTCTCCCGGCTCTACTGTGCCCTTAGGAAGAACCCAGCCTTCGTACTTGTTCTTATAGTTCTTGTATAAGAGCAATACTTTTCCTCGAAATATTACCACACCGCCACAACTCGTTGCCTCAATCATTGCAATACCTCCTACGTGTTGGTGTTACTAAAAACTATAAACAGTATACCCCTTTTTTCGTATATATGCAACAACTGACTATTCAAAATAAGTATCAAAAATCTTTTCCGCAATTGGAACCTCGTATTTACTTACGGAACCGGAATCCTCTACTACAACCGCAATTGCAATCTCTTTGTCCTCCAGCTTGGCATAGCCCACAAACCATGCATTAGTCACATCAAGGTCCGAACTCGTCTGTGCACTTCCTGTTTTGCCATAAGCCGTATAGTCTTTCTTACTCAAGCGACTTGCTGTTCCGTTGTCAATCGCGTTTTTCATAAGCTCCTGCATAATAGCAGTCTCTTCTGCGGTAAACAAGGACTTATATTCGGTATAAGACTCCTGTGTAAGAACTGCCCCCTGATAGGTTGTCGTCTGCTCTAGCAGAGTTGGTTTCATCGCCACACCATCATTACATATCGCACTGGCAAGCATTGCCATATGAAGCGGTGATGTCGTTGTTTTTCCCTGTCCAATCAAAGTATCCATCTTAAGCGCAGTCGTATCTTCATTCGACAGAGCAAAGCTGCTCTTAGAAGATTCCAAACCAATTGGAAGGCTCTGATTAAATAACAGAGAATCGCACACCTCCTGAAGTGTTGTCATATCCATCTGCTGTATCAAGCTTGCATAGAAGGTGTTACACGATGCCGAAAAAGCACCATCTAAATTCAGCGTACCATGTGCGGTATGCGACGCACAATGGATGGTCTTTCCATCGATGGTTACTGCACCGACACACTCATAGGTATAATCCGCATACGCGGTTGGATTACTTCTTATATAAGCAAGCGTCGTAAGAATCTTAAACGTTGAGCCCGGTGTGTATTTTCCCTGGGTTGTACGATTATAGAGTGCAGAGCCTTTTTGAAGCTCCTCCCAATCTTTTGTAACCGTATTTGGATTATAATCCGGCTTAGATACCATAGCAAGGATTTTTCCGGTGGATGGTTCCATGACAATCACTGCACCATCATAATCGCCCAACGCTTCATACGCCACACTTTGTAAATCATAGCGTATAGTCGTAATTACATTATCCCCCGGCTTTTTCTCGCCGGTCAGTTCACACATAAGCTGTTCAGTGATAAATGCATGCGAACGCAAGAGTTCAAAGTTAAACTGTTTTTCCAACCCCATCTTGCTGCTTCCTGCATAACCGCTCACATGCGCAAACATCTCTTTATATGGATAGCTTCGCACCTCTTGACCATCTTCATCTTCAATGGTTTCGGCAATCACATAACCATCAGAGGTAATGATGTCACCTCTGGTTACGTCTTCTTCAAATAAGGTCTGTAGCTTGTTATAGTCATTATTGATAAATTCTTCGCTTTCAAATACCATAAAGTAAATGAAATATCCTATCATAGCAAGGAAAATGATGCCGAAAATGTAGAAAACAAGTGAGTATTCTTTATCCGTATTTTTTATATTTTCCGGTTTTGTATCATCATCCGCTTCTACAGCCACTACATTCACAGCCGCTTCCTTGCGCATATACAATCCCTGCACAATTCCAAACATCATCAGCGTTGCTAAAAGCGAACTTCCTCCGTAGCTTACAAGCGGCAACGTTACTCCCGTAGATGGAATGAACTTAATCACGCCACCGATGGTAAGAATTACCTGCGTTGCATATAAGGTTCCTAGACCAAGCGCAACTAATTTATAGAAGCGATCCTTCATCTGCATTGCAACATTCATAATCATCATAAAGCAGCTTAAGCATAGCAAAATCAATCCTATCGCAAAGAATGCGCCAAATTCCTCCGAAATCGCCGCAAAGATAAAGTCCTTTTCTACAACCGGAATCTTACTTGGAAGACCCTCACCGATGCCAAAACCAAACCAGCCGCCCGTACCAATTCCAAAAAGGGATTGGCATATCTGATATCCTCTATCATTGATATCTCCTAACGGATTTAACCATGCATACACACGCGTCTGTACATGTGAAAACAAAAAATATCCCGCAACCGCCGCACATGCCATCGCAACCGTTCCACCAATCAGGTACAGCTTCTTTCTTGTCGCAACATATATCATCATAAGATACGCTGTAAAATACAACAGTGCACCACCCAAATCTCTCGAAACTACCAAAAGCAGCACAAAAATTGCAGATAAAACGCTCGTAAGCAGAACCCTCTTAATGGAATTATCCTTATATAACATGGAAGCAATAAAAAACACAAAAATAATTTTTACAAACTCGGATGGCTGAAAAGATATTCCACCAATGGACAGATTTAACTTCGCACCATATTCTGTAGAGCCAATCGCAACAACGAGTCCCAATAATACAATTCCTACAACACAATACAACGCAGAAAATCTACGAAAAACAGACCCTTTCTGTAAGAACAGTGGAATAATTCCCATAACAACCGAACCTGCCGCCAGGAAAACAAACTGGCGGAATGCTTGATTGAAAGAAATTCTTGTAAGAACAATCATACTGATTACAATCAGCATACACATATTGTTTACCAACAAAACTGAGCATCTCTTATATATCAGGTGGTACAGCATAAAGATTGCAGTAATCAGGACTACCTGCATAAGATAAAATCCTATCAGCTGTACATCCGGCTCCTGTTGATACAGACACAAGAAGCCCAGGAAATGAATAGCATACAGAAATATCTTCTGTGCTACATAAACCGGCTTTTGTTTATCCATCTTTTTTCCTTTTGCAAAAACATAAAAGCATCCAAATACATAGAACAAAAATAAAAACATGATTAAATATTTGGAAAATTGTACGATAATTGAAGCCATAAGCTACTCTACTCCTCTTTTATAATGACCTTTCGTATAATCAATTTCTCTTCCCTTGCCCTCGAATATATCCAACACATTCACGACCTCATCTGCTGTCTCAATCGTAAAGTCCAAGCGAAGACGCTTGATGTTCATATCGCGAAGTCTATCTATCTCAGAAAAAAGCATAGTAGGAACAGAATTGTATATCACATTATAACATTCCCTGCAGAAATTCTTCACAGGAAATCGCACATTGTATCGGTCCTTTAAATACGTAATTCCAGGCTTTTTGTCGCATCCAAGTGTATTCTTATGCACGCATCCAGCCGTTGTCATAAGCGGATAGTAACCATATATCACCATCTCACTATTGGTATTCTCGCGTCTTTTAAGTTCCTTTTGGTTTAATTCCAATGGAATTGTGGTATATGTAATTCCAAGACGCTCAAATTCACGCTTCGCAACATCATTATACGTATATAAATTATGATCTGCAACAATCGTGCTATGTGGATAGTTTGTGAACACGAAGTGGATTTCCTCATAATTTCTGACCACAAACCCATCGAGTGGCAATTTTTCCAAATCCTTTGCAATTGCCGCATAGAAGTCAGCCGTGTGCACCCTAAATATTACTGGAAGACGCAGATAAATTGATTTCTCTGCTTTATGAACTTTTTCAATACAGGATTCTAATTCTTCTATAAAGCAGTTTTTGTCGAACATCTGACTATCCACATAGATTGTGGATAAAAAATCTCGCTCCAAGCACTTATCCACTTGAACCATAGTTTCGCACGCTGCGATGGTATTTCCGACGCATTCCGTCGCATCCTGCAAAACTTCTTGCGCACTTTCTTCCGCTCCAATATTTATAGTGCGGAAATGTTTGCACAATAATTCCTGTTCCAAATTCGCCAATACATCTCTTCTCAGTTGGTTTAATACGCCATTTGGAACAAATACGCCATCGTCCAAATGCACTTCAAGCTCTGTAAAGTAGAAATTCGTCTCGCCAGTTTTATTCATGCGCTCGCGCACATCTTCTAGCTCCAATGGCTTATTTCTAGCCTCTGACACTTCTGCTCCAGTCACACAAAC